>NZ_ANBC01000859.1 GCF_000341125.1 Nocardiopsis lucentensis DSM 44048
TCACCGCCCACCAGGCGGAGAGTCGCCGTGAGGCGCTCCGGAAGCTCGACATGGCCGTGCGCCGCGCACAGGTGGCCGCGCACGCGGCGATCGCCCCACGCGGTTAGCCGGCGCCGAGGTGACCGAATCTCGGGGTTCTCCCAGGGGAATCACCTGATCCGACACGACGGATCTCCCCCAATACTGGATGGCAGGTGGACACGAGGGAACGAGGAGACCATGCAGCCCGACCACATCCGAGCCTCCGACGCGGACCGCGACGAGGTCGCCGCCAGGCTTCGGGAAGCCCTGGCCGAAGGCAGGCTGAGCCCGGTGGAGCTCGAGGAACGGTTGGACGGCCTCTACCGCGCCAAGACCGTCGGCGAACTCGCACCTTTGGTCCGGGACCTGCCGACGAACCAACGGGAGGAACATCCCGCCCTGGGAGCGGAGGCTCGGGACCTGGCCGGACGGAGCAAGGGATCGGAGAACCTGGTGGCCGTCTTCGGCGGCTGCGAGCGCAAGGGCCGTTGGCTGGTGGAGCCGCGCACCAACGTGTCCGTGCTGTGCGGCGGGGTGGAACTGGACCTGCGTGAGGCCGTCCTCAGCCAGAACGAGGTGACGATCCAGTTGGCCGTCATCATGGGCGGGGTCGACATCACCGTGCCGCATGGGGTCAGGGTGATCAACAACACGTCCGCGATCCTGGGCGGGACCGACGTGCACGGTACGGACCAGGTCACGGAGCCGAACGCGCCGGTCGTCCGGCTCACCGGCACCTGCATGTTGGGCGGAATCGACGTCAAGGCGAAGCAGCCGAAGCGTTAACAGCTGTCCATATAGTGAACGACCTGCGAAAAGAGGCTGACCTGCCGATCACTCGCAGGTCCGGGCCGAGTACCGTGGATGGCGTCATGAATGATGAAACCACGTTGTCGGTCACGGTGACCGGACGAGACCGTCCGGGCATCAGCGCGCGTCTGCTCAGCACCCTCTCCGTCTTCCCGGTGGCCATCGTCGACCTGGAGCAGGTCGTCCTCGGTGGTCGCCTGGTCCTGGGGGCGATCCTGGAGGTGGACGAACGCGTCGCCCCCGGCGTGACCCGGCACCGGGTCTTCGAAGAGGTCCGCGGCGCGCTGGACAAGACCGCGATCGACCTCGACATGGAGACCGAGTACGGGGACGGAAACGGTCGGGTCAACGCCTACGACCCCAACCGCCTGCACGTCACCGTCCTGGCGGATCCGCTCCGCCCCGGCGCCCTGGCCGCGATCACGTCCTGTGTCGCCCGGGCGGGGGCCAATATCGACCGTATCGAGCGGCTCTCCAGCTATCCCGTGACCTCCGTCGAGATGGACATCTCCGGGGGCAGCGCCGACCAGCTCCGCGCCGAGCTCGCGATGGAGGCGAGTACCCAGGCCGTGGACGTCGCCGTCCAGTCGAGCGGGCTGCACCGCCGGGGCAAGCACCTCATCATCATGGACGTGGACTCGACCCTGATCCAGGGCGAGGTGATCGAGCTCCTGGCCGCCCACGCCGGTTGCGAGGCGGAGATCGCCAAGGTCACCGAACAGGCGATGCGCGGGGAACTGGACTTCGAGGAGTCCCTCCGTGCCCGTGTCGCACTGCTCCGCGGCCTGGACGCCTCCGCGATCGACCGTGTGCGCGAGGAAATCGTCCTGACCCCGGGCGCCCGAACCCTGGTACGTACGTTGAAGCGCCTGGGCTACGAGTGCGGCATCGTCAGCGGCGGGTTCACCCAGATCACCGACTCCCTGGTGGAGCTCCTGGACCTCGACTACTCGGCGGCGAACACCCTCGAGGTCGTGAACGGGAAGCTCACCGGTGAACTGGTCGGGCCGATCATCGACCGCAAGGGCAAGGCGACGACCCTCCAGCAGTTCGCCGACGAGGCCGGGGTCCCGCTCACCCAGACGGTCGCCATCGGGGACGGCGCCAACGACCTGGACATGCTCCAGACCGCGGGGTTGGGTGTGGCCTTCAACGCCAAGCCCGTGGTCCGGGAACAGGCTGACACGTCGGTGACCGTTCCCTACCTGGACGCGATCGCCTTCATCCTGGGCATCACGCGCGAGGAGATCGAGGCCGCCGACCTGCACGGGTAGGGCGCGGGTGAGGCGGGGGCAAGGGCCTCCCGCCCCGGTTCGCGCGTACCCGTGCGCCCAGCCGTGTCGCACTGGGGGGAGTCGGACCGACGGGAGAACCGCGGTGGGTCAGTCGGCTGCGGCGGCGCTCCCACGGAGGTGGCTGGTCGGAACGCCGTCTGGCCGGTAGCCCCGCACATAGTCGACGACGAAGTGTTTCGGGCGGGCGGTGGCGGGCTCCGGGCGGTCAGCGGGGAACTCGTAGATGTTCAGCATCAGCTGCATCGGGTAGTCCGGGGACTGGTCGAGACTGCGCTGGAGGTGACCGTCGATGAAGAAGGCGACGTGCTCCGGGGTCCATTCCACGGTGTAGGTGTGGAATCGACGGACATCGATCTCGACTCTGACCTGTGTGAAGTCTTCGTGGAGGGTGGGGTCGTCGAAAGGATGGACGCCCATGCCGACCGCCGCCGACTCGGGTGAGACGTCACGTCCGAAGATCTCGGCGACGCAGATCTCCCCCGACCGCTCAGGAACCTCCTCGTAACCGATCATCCACAGAGCCACCATGCAGTCCGCATCGGCGGTGGCCTTGGCACGCATCTCGATCACCCCGTAGTGGGGTGTGTAGAGTCGCTGGTTCTTCCACTCCTCGCGGACTCGGGCCGCCGGGTGGACGCCGTGCTGACCGATGTCGCTCCCGAGCGGCCCGGCGAACAGGCCGGTCTGGAGGCTCGAGACGCGCATCTGCCCGTCCAGGGGAGGCGCCCAGGGCTGCTGGTCATCCTCGATTCTCAGATCCAGGTGCCCGCCGCCGACTCGGTAGCGAGCC
>NZ_ANBC01000860.1 GCF_000341125.1 Nocardiopsis lucentensis DSM 44048
ATCCACCGGGTGGGGTCGAGTCGCTCACCGGTGAAGTTCTCGTCGAATTCGAGCACATAGCCTGCCTTGGTCACCGGATCAGGCTTCGGAGGGTGGTTGGGCGTAACAGTCAACAGGCTGCCTTCCACTAGATCGCGGCGAGTGTACGCGATGCCTCCGACAAGGCCAGCAGGATTTTCACATGTTCACAATGGTCGGCACAAAAGAAGGGGGCCGCCCACCAAGGACGACCCCCCAAGAAAAACCGT
>NZ_ANBC01000861.1 GCF_000341125.1 Nocardiopsis lucentensis DSM 44048
GCGCACTCCACGACGCTGTACAACTCCCTCTACCGCGCGGACGACCAGATGTACGTCAACGCACACCTGTACGGGGTCAACGCCTACGGCAACCCGCTGTTGCGGCTGAAACGCACGGCCCCGAGGGGACTCTTCGACTCCTATGCCGCGAGCATGGAGGCCGTGTGGCGTACCGCCCGACCTCTTGGGGAGTGAGTCAGAGCATGTCCCGGACCGAGTACTACGACGATCCGTCGGCCCCCGTTCCCAACAGTCTGGTGGTGGCGGCCAGCGCGGCCGTCGTGGACGAGGAGGGGCGCCTGCTGTTGCAACGGCGGGTGGACAACGGGCTGTGGGCGATGCCCGGCGGAGCGATGGAGATGACCGAGAGCCTGCCCGAGGCGGCCGTGCGCGAGGTGCGGGAGGAGACCGGTTACGAGGTGGAGGTCACGGGGCTGGTGGGCACCTACACCGACGCCCGACACGTCATCGCCTACAGCGACGGCGAGGTGCGCCGCCAGTTCAACGTGTGCTTCCGCGCCCGGGTGGTGGGGGGAGAGCTGGCGGTCAGCGACGAGTCGCACGAGGTCGGCTGGTTCGCGGCCGGGGAGGTCGACGGGTTGCCGATGCACCACACCCAGCGGCTGCGGGTCGGGCACGCTCTGCGGGGGGACACGCCCCACGCGGGCTGACCGGTGTTCCGCGCACCGGTCGGGCGACGCCTGCGGTGTGACCGTCCCGGCCTCCTGGACGGGTGACGACTCGTGCACACCCTGATGAACGGCAAAGATCCCATCACGGGCTGTCATGTATGTCCGACCGGACAAACGCAACCGCCCCGGCGTGGTGGGGGGAACAATCATGCCTGGTCAAAGACTCGGCCAGGTATCAAAGAGGTGATGTTCCACCAACGGGCGTTGTGACTCGGCGAACACGGGGTCATGATCACCCACATACTTCATAAGTAGCGCGTAAGGGTCACGGCCGCGCGCGTTTGGGAAAGGAGGGGACGATCTTGAACGGTTCCATGCTCGGTTCGGTGGCGACCTTCGCGGTGTACCTCGTCGTGATGGTGGGCATCGGCCTCTGGGTGTACCGGCGTACCGTCTCTCAGTCCGACTTCGTGCTCGGTGGTCGGCAGCTCAACAGCTGGGTCGCGGGCCTCAGCGCCAACGCCAGCGACTTCAGCGGATGGCTGCTGCTCGGCCTGCCCGGCGCCATCTACGTCTCCGGTCTGGGCGAGGCCTGGATCGCGGTCGGCCTGGCCTGTGGTTTCGCGGGAAGCTGGATCCTGCTCGCGCCCCGCCTGCGCGTGTACACAGAACGCGTCACCGACGCCCGGACCGGCGGTGAGTCCGACTCGCTGACCCTGTCCTCCTTCCTGGAGAATCGGTTCAACGACCCGACCCGCCTGCTGCGCGGTGTGTCGGCGGTGCTGATCGTCGTCTTCTACTTCTTCTACGTCGCCTCCGGCCTGGTCGCCATGTCGGCCCTGTTCGACCAGGTCTTCGGCCTCAACCCCGCTCCCGCCATCGCCATCGGCGTCGGCATCGTCGTCCTCTACACCGTGCTGGGCGGCTTCCTCGCGGTCTCCTACACCGACGTCGTGCAGGCCGTCATGATGTGGCTCGCCCTGCTCATCGTGCCGATCATGGCGATCGTCGCCCTCGGCGGCTTCGGCGGCCTCACCTCCGGTGTGGCCGAGCAGAGCGACGGCCTGCTGTCGGTCGTCGGCGGCACCTCGCTGAACCCGGAGACGCTCGCCTGGGAGAGCACCGACACCCTCGGCTGGGTCGTCATCGTCTCCGGTCTGGCCTGGGGCCTGGGCTACTTCGGCCAGCCGCACATCCTCGCCCGCTTCATGGGCATCCGCTCGGTCAAGGACATCCGCCACGCCGGGATCGTCAGCGTCTCCTGGGCCGTGACCGCCATGGCGCTGGCCCTCGTGGTCGGTTTCGTCGGCATCGCCTACTTCGAGACCCCGTTGGAGAACCCCGAGCAGGTCTTCCCGCAGCTCATCGCGGCTCTGACCCACCCGCTGGTCGCGGGCGTCCTGCTGGCGGCGATCCTCGCCGCGGTCATGAGCACCGCCGACTCCCAGCTGCTGGTCGCGGCCTCCGCGCTCACCGAGGACGTCTACCGGGGCTTCGTCTCGCGTGACGCCGACCCGCGCGTTCTGCTGTGGATCAGCCGCGGCACCGTCGTCGCCGTGGCGCTCGCCGCCGCGGGCATCGCCCTCTGGGGCAACAGCTCGGTCATGGAACTGGTCGGCTACGCCTGGGCGGGCTTCGGCGCGGGCTTCGGTCCGGTGCTGCTGCTCGCGGTGTTCTGGAAGCGCATGACCTGGGCGGGCGCGCTCGGCGGCATGGTCGTCGGCGGCGCCACCGCGATCGTCTGGGACATCGTCGACAGCAACTACCTGGGCATCGGGCTGTACGCGATGGTCCCGGCGGTCATCCTCGCCTTCGCGGCGATCTTCCTCTGCAACGGCCTCGGCCGGGTCACCGGCGCGATGGCGCAGGACTTCGAGCGGATGGAGACCGAGGTCAAGGGTGCCGCCGTCACCGGCGACGGCCCCGTGGGCAAGGTCGGCTGACCGGCGTGCGACCGGCCCGGAACCCCCGGGGCGGCCGCACCCCCGAGTCACCCGTGATCCGGGCCCGTACCGCGCGTCGGTACGGGCCCGGACCCGTCTGGCGTGGTGACCGCGCGGAACGGTAGAACGGTGACATGTCGTCACTGACGGAACACCCCGCCGCGTGGACCCGGACCGACGTCCCCGAGGGGCTCGGCCTCGGCACCCTCCTGCCCGAGCCCGACGGGTACCGGCTGGAGGCCGGGGAGGTCGTCGTGGAGGGCGACGAGCGGTTCCTCACCCGGTTCACGGTCCGCGCCGACCTGGCCTGGACGACGCGGGAGGTCCGCGTCGAGGTCGTCACCGCCCGGGGAGCGGAGTCGGTCACGCTCACCGTGCGCGGAGGCACCTGGACCGACGGCGAGGGCAGACCCAGACCCGACCTCGTGGGGTGCCTGGACGCGGACGTCGCCGCGACCCCCCTCACCAACACCCTCCCGATCCGGCGCCTGGGGCTGAACCCCGGCGAGTACCGTGACATCGCGGTGGCCTGGATCGACGTCCCCTCCCTGCGGATCCGGCGCGTCCGCCAGCGATACACCCGCCACCCCTCCGAGGGAGGCCTGGAGCGCTACACCTACCGCGACCCCCAGCGCGGCGAGTACCGGCTGTCCGTGGACTCCGAGGGGCTGGTCGTCGACTACGAGCGGTTCGCCCGGCGGGTCGGCTCCCAGACATGAGGTCCCGCACCCCGGAGTGCGCGCACCGCGCCGGACCGGCGATAATCGGCGGGCACACCCACCACACCCACAGGGGACCGCAGTGACCGAAACCGAGCTGAGCCAGGCCCGCCGCGAGATCATCCGCGACCTCGACGTTCCCGCGCGCTTCGACGTCCACGCCGAGATCGAGCGGCGCGTCTCCTTCCTCGCCGAACGCCTGACCACCACCGGGGCCGCGGCACTCGTGCTCGGCATCAGCGGCGGCGTCGACTCGCTCACCACCGGCCGCCTCTGCCGCCTCGCCGTGGACCGCGTCCGCGCTTTTGGGCACACCGCCGAGTACGTGGCCATGCGCCTTCCCTACAAGGTGCAAAAGGACGAGGAGGACGCCACCCGCTCCGTCGGGTTCACCGCCCCCGACCGCTGCCTCACCGTGGACGTCGGCCCGGCCAGCGACGCCATGGCGGACTCCCTCACGGCCTCCGGGATGTCCTACACGAGCGTGTCCTCCGAGGACTTCGTGGTCGGCAACGTCAAGGCCCGTCAGCGGATGATCGCCCAGTACGCGGTGGCGGGCGGTCTCGGCGGACTCGTCGTCGGCACCGACCACGCGGCCGAGGCGGTGACCGGCTTCTTCACCAAGTACGGCGACGGCGGGGTCGACCTGGTCCCCCTGACCGGTCTGACCAAGCGTCGCGTGCGCGCCGTGGCCGCCGCGCTCGGGGCCCCCGACGACCTGGTGAACAAGGTGCCCACGGCGGACCTGGAGACCCTTTCCCCGGGCAAGCCCGACGAGGAGGCACTCGGCCTCACCTACGAGCAGATCGACGACTTCCTGGAAGGGCTGCCGGTCGCCGAGCACGTCGAGACGGCCCTCGTCGACCGCTACCGGGCCACCGGTCACAAGCGCGCGCTGCCCACCCCGCCGCCCTCGGCCTGAGTCACCTCCCCCGCGCCGGCGGTGGTGTCAGCACCACCGCCGACGGGCGGGTGGACCGCCCCGTGGAGAGTGGGACCAGAGCCATCGCGGCGCACCCCGCCGCGAACCTAGGGTCGTATTCGACGACGCACTGGCGGGGACGGCCCCTTCCGTCCCTCCCGAGGCCCGTCGGACCACGTGTCGTCGCCCCCTGAGCCCGGTCGGCGCGACACCTCCTCCACCGCGCGGCGTCCGCACGCTCCCGTGGTGGACACGACCCGGGAGCGACCGATGACCACGACCCTCCGACCACGCGCCAGGGGCGGGACGCCGGTCCTGCCGGTGCCCCCGTCCGGTTCGCCCGCCCTCCCCGTGCCCGGGCGCCGTCCCGGACCCGGGCACGCCTCCCCTTCCCGGCCCGGCCGCGACCGTTTCCTCGACGTCCTCCGCCTGCTGGTCATGGTGCTGGTCGTCCTCCAGCACTGGTGGTTCCCCGTCCTCGGCGACGGACCCCGGGGCCTGTCCACCGACAGCGTGCTCTCCGTGCCGGGCGCGTCCGCCATGACGTGGGTCTCCCAGGTCATGCCGCTGATCTTCTTCGTCGGCGGCGCGGCCAACCTCATCAGCCGGCGCTCGGCCTCGTCCGGCGGCGTCGCGCCCACGACCTGGGTGGCGCGGCGGCTGCGCAGGCTCGCCTGGCCGGTCGTCCCGCTCGCGGCGGTGTGGCTCGCCGCCACCCACCTGCTGGCCCTGGGCGGCGTGCCGGAACAGCCGGTGGCGGTCGCCGCGGGGGCCGCGGGGATCGTGCTGTGGTTCCTGGCCGTGTACGTCCTGGTGGTCGTGGCGACCCCGGTGCTCCTCCCGCTTCAGGACCGGTTCGGCTGGCGGGTGGCGGCGGGGCTGTTCGCCGGTGCCGCCGCGGTCGACCTGACCCGCTTCGCGACCGGGGTGGACGGCTTCGGTTACGCGAACGTGGTCTTCGTGTGGCTGGGCGTGCACCAGCTCGGCCTCCTGTACGGGGCGGGGGCCCTGCGTCCGCGCCGGGCCGGAGCGCTGGCGGCGGGCGGCGCGGTCGCGGTGACCGCCCTGATGCTGACCGGTCAGTACTCGCCGAACATGACGGGCGTGTTCGCCATGGAGGCCTCCAACGCCGGTCCGCCGACCCTGGTCCTGGCCGCGCTCGGCGCGGTACAGGTCGGGGCGGCGGTCCTGCTCCGCCGGTGGATCACCGCCTGGGCCGACCGCCCCGGCCCCGCGCGCGTCCTGGACGGGGTCTGCCCGAAGCTGATGACCGTGTACCTGTGGCACATGCTCCCGGTCAGCCTCGTCGCCGGAGTCCAGGTCTACGTCTTCGGTGTCGACACCCCCGAGCCCCTGACGGCCGCGTGGCTCGGGTGGGGTCTGGCGGGGACCGCGGCGCTACTGCCGCTGACCGCCGCGCTGGCCTGCCTCACGGCGCGGTTCGAGACACCCCCGGCACCGTTGCGCGGAGCTCCGGGGACGCTCCGCGCACTGGCGGCGGCCGCGCTGGTCGGAGGAGGCCTGGGCGTGCTGGTGGCGGCCGGACTCGGTACGGGGTGGACGCCCGTGCTCGGCCTGGGGGCCGTGGTGGCCGGTCTGCTGTTCACCCGGGGCGCACACGGTGTCCGAGCGGTCGACTTCCCACGTCCCTGGCACGTCGTGTGGCCCGGAACGGTTCGGGCACGGTAGACCGATACACGTGGATCCCACACGTATCGCGTTCGAACGGCGCGGCACCGGGCGCCCTCTGGTCCTGCTGCACGGCTTGGGCGACCGGCGTCAGTGCTGGCGCGCCGTGACGGCCGGACTCATCGGGGAGTACGAGGTGGTCTGCGTCGACCTCCCCGGTTTCGGGGCCTCCCCGGCGCCGGGGCCCGGTGATCCCTACGACGTCGGGACGCTCACCGACGCGCTCCAGGGGTTCTGCGAGCTGCACGGCTTGGACCGGCCCCACCTCGCGGGCAACTCGCTCGGCGGGTCGGTCGCCCTGGAACTGGGGGTGCGCGGGGTCGCCGGTTCGGTGACCGTGTTCTCTCCCGTCGGTTTCTCCGCCGGGTTCTCGCGGTCCGGGATCCACGCGTTCGGTGCCCTCACCCGCCTGGTCGCCCGTGTCCCGGGGCCCCTCAAGGAGCGGATCGCCGACAGCGCCCCGGCTCGGGCGCTCGCCCGCACCGTCCTGCGCGGGAACCCGTCCACGCCCGAGGCCAGGTCGGTCCGGTTCGGGGTCGGCGCCCTGGAGCCGGGGTCGCCCTTCGTCCGGATGATGCCGAGCGTCGCCGAGTACGCGTTCACGCCCCGCCCCCTCGACTGCCCCGTCACCATCGCCTGGGGCGACCGGGACCGGACGCTGTCGCCGTCCGGCGCCGTGTACGCACGCCGACGCGTGCCCCACGCGCGCATGGTGTCGCTGATCGGCAGCGGGCACATCCCCATGGCCGACGATCCGCGCACGGTCGCCGAGCACATCCGGTGGACCTGCCGGACCGCCGACCGGGACCGGGTGCTCCCGGGCTGACCCGGGACGGGGCCTCACTTCCTGGGGCGGTCACCCGAGGGGGCGTCGTTCGGGCGCCGGCAGGGTGCTGCACGACGAGGCGAGCCGCGTAGCGAGGAACGAGCGGTAGGCGTGGCCGAGGAGGAAGCATCCCTGCCTCTTCGGGCGCCCGAACCCGGTCCGAAGCGAAGCGGCAGGCCCAAGGCGAACAGAGCTCACGCCCCGGCCGGGGTCTCCGCGCTGTGGACCAGATGCGAGTCCAGGACGCACCAGGCCCAGTCGTCGCCGGGCTCGGCGGAGAACATGACGGGGTGGCCGAACGCGGTCGCGTGCGCGCTGGCGTGGCGATCGGGGGAGTCGTCACAGCAGCCCACGAAGCCGCACCCGGCACAGATCCGCAGGTGGACCCAGTCGCGCCTGCCCCTGCGGAGGCAGTCGGTGCAGCCGGGGCTCTTGGGAAGGACGGGTGAGAGGTCCTCCATGTGCGCGCACGCGGCGTCGGGGTCGGGGGAGAACCGGGTGACCACGGTCGGGTCGGGGTGCCCGCGGTGCGTGTGGTCGATGCCGAGGAGGTCCAGGACGGTCCCGCCCAGCGGCTCGGTCGCCGCCCGGTGCGGGTCCACGATCCGCTGGACGTTGGCGTCGTACAGGCCCACGATGTCCGGGGAGTCGGTCGGACGCACCACGATCGGCACGCCCGGCGCCAGGCCGTTGAGGATGTGGGCGATGTGGGTGGCCTCCTCCGACGAGTTCTCCGCGATGACGATGAGCCGCACGCGGTCCATGTCGATCTCGTGCAGGACGCTCGCCTTGGTGACCTCACCGCGCACGACGGTGTGGCCGAAACCCTCCGCGTCGGCCGCGAGGTCGGGGCTGAGCGTGGTCACCGTCGACGGGACTCCGTTGGCGTTCAGGTAGGCGCCCAGGTTCCGGGCGACCGGCCCCCATCCGGAGAGCAGGACGCGGTCGCGCGTGTCGTCGGCCTTCCCGGCGGGCTCGGCGGAGGGGGCGCCCGCGCGCTCGGGCAGGCGGTGGGAGATCGCCTCGCCGAGAGCGCCGAGCGCGGGTGTCAGGGTCATCAGGGCCACGGTGACGGCCACGAGGAGCTGGTCGCCCTCGGGGCCCATTCCGGCGGGGGAGAGCCCGTACTCGGCACCGGAGCGCTGGAGCACGAAGGAGAACTCGCCGATCTGCGCGAGCATGAAGGCCGACGCGATCGCCGTACGGGCGCCCACCCGCAGCGACGAGACCGCCGCGAAGGTCGTCGCCACCTTGACCACCACGACCACGATCGCGGCGATCAGGACCATCCACCACAGCTCGGCCAGGACGGAGACGTCGAGCAGCATGCCGACCGACACGAAGAAGACGGCGCTGAAGATCATCTGGAGCGGCATGATCTCGCTGAGCGCGTGGGCGCTGTGCCGCGACTCGCTCAGCACCATGCCCGCCAGGAAGGCGCCCAGGGCGTTGCTGACCCCGGCGAGCGAGGTCAGGTAGGCCACCCCGAGCGCGATGGCCACGACCGACAGCAGGAAGATCTCCGGTGAGCACAGCCGCGCGATGCGCTCCAGCAGCGGCGGCATGACCTTGCGCGCCACCACGATGACGGCGGTGAGCACCAGGGCCGCGGTTCCGAGGGCCTGGACGACGCCCCAGGTCCCGTCGCCCTCCCCGCCCAGGATCGGGATGAGCAGGACCATGACGACGATGGCGAGGTCCTGGAGGATGAGGGTGCCGACGGACGCCTGGCCGACGGGGCGCTGCGTGATCCCCTTGGCGGCGATCACCTTGAGCACGATCGCCGTGGAGGACAGGGCGACCAGGAAGCCGGTGAAGACGCCGACGCGCCAGTCGAGACCGAACAGCAGGCAGAGCCCGGACACCACCGCGGTGGTCAGCGCGACCTGGAGGGTGCCGCCGCCCAGGACGAACCTCTTGATCCGCCCCAGGCGTTCGATGGAGAACTCCACGCCGATGGTGAACAGCAGCAGCATCACGCCGATGTCGGCGGCCGCCTCCACCTGTGCCTCGTCGGCGACCACTCCGAGCTGGTGCGGGCCGATGAGGACGCCCGCGAGGAGGAAGCCAACGATCGGGACGACCCTCAGCCGGACGAAGAGGGCGCCGATCAGTCCCGCCGCGACCAGCAGCGCGACGATCGGTCCGAGGTAGACGGGGGTCTCCCCCGCGGCGAGCATCATCAAGCGCCTCCTTCTCGCTGCCCGGTTCCGGCACGTCGAGCGGCCGCCGCCGACCGGCGCCGACGTCCCCCTGGTCCGGTGGTGTCCACTCGGAGCGTACCGAGGTGGGTTCCCACGCGTCCCGGTGGCCTCGCCGGTCGCGTGGGACCACGGTAGGGGCCACCAGCCCCGCTGGTCGGGGACGACGTGCGGGAACCGGTCCTCGGGAGGGCGGAAGGGGCGGTCCACAGGCGTCGGTGGGCCCTTCCCTGGGGTGGGGCGGCGCGGATATCGTGAACCGCGTACCGATTCGTGGAAGAGGCAGTGGATTGATGACATCACGACGTCCCGGACCGGGGCACCCCGACTGGTTGCGGACCGAGGAACGGCGCCTGTACTCCTTCGCCGCGGGTGCGGTCGCGGCCGACGGCTTCGGCTGGCTGGACGCGCGCGGTCGGGTGGAGCCGGACCGGCCCACCGCCACCTGGATCACGGCGCGCATGACGCACGTGTTCTCCCTGGCGTCCCTGCGTGGTGAGGAGGACGCCGGGCGCCTGGCCGACCACGGGGTGTCCGCTCTCGCCGGGCCGTTGCGGGACTCCGTGTGGGGCGGCTGGTTCGAGGAGGCACCCACTGAGCAAGCTCTTTGGGAGCGCTCCCATAGGGCGGGTGGGATCGAGGACCGAGCGCCCGGCGGCCTCCGCAAGTCCGCCTACACGCACGCCTTCGTCGTCCTCGCCGCGTCGAGCGCCGTCCTCGCCGGCCGTCCCGGCGCGCGCGACCTGCTGGACGAGGCGCTCCGGGTGGTCGACACCCGTTTCTGGGAGGAGTCGGCGGGCGCCGTCCGGGAGAGCTGGGACCGGGGGTGGACCGAGACCGAGGACTACCGGGGCGCCAACAGCAACATGCACTGTGTGGAGGCGTTCCTGGCCGCGGCCGACGCGACCGGTGACCACGGGTGGACGCGCAGGGCGCTCGCCATCGCCGAACGGCTCGTGCACGGGGTGG
>NZ_ANBC01000862.1 GCF_000341125.1 Nocardiopsis lucentensis DSM 44048
GCGGGCGCTTCCCGACCACAACCGGGACCGGCCGGACGACCCGTTCCGGCCCTTCGGCAGCACCACCGGCCACCTCCTGGAGTGGGCGCGACTGCTGGTCCATCTGGAGGCGTCCCTGAGGGAGGCGGGGGACCCCGTGCCCCCCTGGTTGCACCAGGACGCCGCCCGGCTCTTCGACCACGCCGTCAGCCGGGGCTGGTCCGCGGACGGGGAGGACGGGTTCGTCTACACGCTGGACTGGGCGGACACCCCCGTCGTGCGTGAACGCATGCACTGGGTGGTCGCCGAGGCCACGATGGCCGCGTGGGCGCTCGGCGCGCGGACCGGGGACGACGCCTACGCACGCCACTACGACCGCTGGTGGGTTTACGCCGACCGCCACCACCTCGACCGCGAGCACGGGAGCTGGCACCACGAGCTCGACCCGGCCGGTCGTCCCTCGGGCGCGGTGTGGCCGGGCAAACCCGACGTCTACCACGCCTACCAGGCGGCACTCCTGCCCCAGGTCGGTCTGGCCGGTTCCCTGGCCGCCGCGCTCGGGAACGGTTCCGGGACAGTCCCCGACGAGCGCGTGACCACGGGCGGAGGAACGGCGTGAGCGGCCCGAGCGCCCGGCTGGTGGTGGTCGGGGAGAACGTCATGGACCTGTTGCCCACGTCCCACGGACCCGACGTCCTGCGCGCCGTCCCGGGCGGCGGGCCCGCCAACACGGCGGGGGGCG
>NZ_ANBC01000863.1 GCF_000341125.1 Nocardiopsis lucentensis DSM 44048
GTTCGGTGAGCGTATCCGCGAGCGCCTCCTGCGGGAGGGGCTCGATCCGGGCGGACTGCTCGCCGCCGACGAGCCGTCCGCCCTGGCCGTGGCCACGGTCGGCCCGGACGGGGCGGCCCGCTACGACTTCCGGATGGACGACGCGGCCGACTGGCGATGGCGCGCCGGGGAGCTGCCTGACCGGCTGGAACCGGAGGTCAGGGCCGTGCACGCCGCATCGGTGGCCCTGTTCCGGGAGCCGGGGGCCGCACGGATCGAGGCGCTGCTGCGGCGCGAGCACGGGAGGGGTCGCGTCACGATCACGCTCGACCCGAACATCCGTCCCGACGTCATCGGTGACCCGACCGAGGCCCGTGCCCTGGCGCTGCGCCACGCCGCGCAGGCGCACGTGGTCAAGGCGAGCGACGAGGACCTGGCCTTCCTCCATCCCGAGCTGTCCCCGGTGCGGGCCGCTCACGCGATCGCCGCCCTGGGCCCCGCACTGGTCGTGGTCACCTTGGGGGCGGAGGGTGTCGTCGCCGTCACCCACTCAGGTGAGGTGCGGGTCCCCGCGCCGAGGGTCCGGGTGGCCGACACCGTGGGCGCGGGCGACACCTTCATGGGCGCCCTCCTACACGGGCTCGACAGCGCCGGTCGGCTGGGGGAGGGACCGCGTGCCCGCCTGGCCGGTCTGGACGACGGCGACATGCGCGAACTGCTGACCCTCGCGACCGCGGCCGCCGCGTGCGTGGTGACCCGTGAGGGGGCCGACCCGCCCCGATCGGACGAACTCGCCGCCGTGTTGAAGGAGGTGGGCGCCAGGGACACCGTCGGCTGACACGAACGAGGCGGGTGCTGGAGCCCCGCGGCGGGCACGCCCTAGGGGAGCCCTTCCCCGGTCTGGGCGGCCAGGTGGTCCACGACGTCGGTGATGCGGCCCCGCCGCTCCAGGTACGCGCGCTGGCGGGCGGGGCCCGGCC
>NZ_ANBC01000864.1 GCF_000341125.1 Nocardiopsis lucentensis DSM 44048
CGGCGGCGCGCACCCGGTCGAGCAGCCCGACCACGAGGTCGGCGTCCCGGTTCGCCTCCAGACCCGGCAGAGCCGCGCCGAGCATCCGGTCCATGGCGAGGAAACCTGGTAGGGACTCGCCGGTCAACGGGTCGGGTACCCGCCCTTCCAGGCCGTCGCGGGCGGCCCGCCAGATGGCGGCGCGCAGTGCCGGGGCGTCGATTTCCGGTACGGGCACCCCGTCGCGGATGTCGGTGAGTGCACGGGAGACCAGTCCCCGGGTCAGCGCGGCGAAGAGCAGCGCCTCGTCGGCGGTGGCGGCGACGTCGCCCACGCGGATCTCCAGCGTGGGCAGGTGGTCGGAGAGACGGACGTCCCAGTAGACCATGTGCCGGTCGAGGATCGCTCCGCTCCCGGCGAGCGCGCTGACGGCGCGTTCGTGTTCGGCGAGGGAGCGGAAGAGCGGCGGAGGACCGGCCGACGGGAGCCGGTTCCAGGTGATGGTGCGCCAGCTGGCGTATCCGGTGTCCCGGCCCGCCTGGAACGGCGAGTTGGCCGACAGCGCCACGAGGAACGGAAGCCATCGGCGCAGGTGCCCGCCGACCTCGACGGCGGTCCCGCGGTCGGGGATGCCGACGTGGATGTGGCAGCCGCACACCACATGGGATTCGCGTAACGCGCCGAAGTGGGTGGCGATGTCCGCGTACCGCCGCCCGTCGCTGACCCGGGCCTCCGCCGGGTCGCCCAGGACCGGGGTGCCGGAGGCGACGACCGCCAGCCCGGCCCCGGCGGCGGCCCGGACCAGTTCGAGGCGGGCCGAGCGGAGGAAGCGCGCCGCGTCCTCGGAGGTGTCGCACACGGGGCTGTTGGCCTCCACCTGGGTGCGGGTGAACTCACCGCACAGGTGTCCGTTGAGGTGGCGGACGTTCGCCAGGACGTCGGGGGCCCGGGACAGGATGCGTCGGCTGCGGGGGTCGACGACGAAGAACTCCTCCTCGACACCGAACGTGGGAGGGCCCGTCCGCGCGTCGGCACGGGTGCCGACCGGTGAGCGTTCCCGCGTGCCGTGCGCGGTCAGGAAGCGGTTCTCCATGGACGTGGGTCCCTTCTGGTGTCCCGTCCCCCGCCCCGGGGGAGCGTCTCGCACTGGATATCCCGTGCCGGGCGCCCGCGACAGTGTCCCCGGGAGGACAAAACGCTATCCGAGGGCCGTTATGCCCTAAATGTCGGTATCGCGTGGCGGTGTTGTCGGGAGATTACGGCTTGATAACCGGCCGGTGGCCGCCGAGGGGCTTGGGGGTGAGTCCGCCGCCACCCCCTCCTGTGACTCGTGCCACCATCCCCGTGTGGAGGATGCGCAGGTGAACGCTCTGGTGCCACACTGGGCGCCCCGGCCGACACAGTGCCCGCCCACCCGTCCGGAGACGCCGCGCACCCGTTCCGTGCGACTCCGTCCGGGGATCGGTGAATCGACCAGTATGCGTGCTCGCACCTGCCGTAACGGGGTCCTCATGTGCGATCGTCGGCGTGTGGCTGGCAGGAACACGGACCCCCAGGACATCCGCCTCCGGGGTCGGGACGAAGAGCAGCGGATCCTCGCGGACGCACTGGACGGAGCGAGGTCCGGGAGCGGTGTGTCCGTCCTCCTCTCCGGAGGCCCCGGACGCGGCAAGACCGCCCTCCTCGATCACGTGCGCTCGTCCGCCGACGGCCTCACCGTCCTGCACGCGGCCGGGGTCCCCTCCGAGAACGACCTCCCGCTCGCCGGACTGCACCGGCTCCTTCGCCCCGTCGAGGCCGCGGCCGAGCGGCTCCCCCC
>NZ_ANBC01000865.1 GCF_000341125.1 Nocardiopsis lucentensis DSM 44048
CCAGGGCATCCTCCAGGCCCCGGACCGGTTCGCCCTCTACACGGCGGTCCTCGACCTCCTCCGCCGCGCCGCCGAGGAGCGCCCGGTCCTGGTCTGCGTCGACGACGCCGACCAGCTCGACGCCCCCTCCCTGGAGGCCCTGTCCTTCGTCGCGCGTCGTCTGTCCGGGCTCCCCGTCTCGGCCGTGTTCACCGCCCGCGGCGGCCACGGCAAGCCCTCGGGCGGCGGCCACGGCGAGCCCGCCCCCGACACCCTCGTCCCCGGCGTCGCCGAACGCGTCCTCCCGCCCCTGGCAGAGCGCGCGGTCCACGACATCCTCACCGACCGGGCCCCCCTCACCCCGGCGTCGGGCGTGCGCACCGTCCTCGTCCGGGCGGCCCACGGCAACCCGGCGGTGGCCATCAGCCACCTGCGGTCCCTGTCCGACGTCCAACTGCGCGGGGAGGCGCCGCTCCCCGAACCGCTGCGCCTCCCCACCCGGTTGCGTTCCGCCCTGCTCACCGCCTACCGCGGACTCCCCGAGGAAGTGCGCCACCTCCTCCTCGTCGCCGCCCTGGCCACGGACCCCGGCGTGCGCCTGCTGACCGAGGCCGGCGGCAACCCCGACCTGACCGTCCACGACCTGGAACCCGCCGAGGAGCTCGGGCTGATCCGGGTCGAGGGCGCGATCGTCGTCTTCCCCGACCCCCTCGTCCGCGAGGCCATCGCCCAGGACGCCCCCGCGGGACGCCTGCGCGCGGTCCACGGCGCGCTCGCCGGCGCGATCGACCCGGAGTACGCCCCGATCGAGTTCTCCCGCCACGCCGCGGCCGGCGCGGGCGCCCCCGACGCCGGGCTCGCCGACGCCGTCGAGGCCGCCGCGTCGCGCGCCCAGCGGCTGGAGGGCCCGAGCGCCGCCTCCCACGCCCACGAGCGCGCCGCCCACCTGACCCCCGATCCCGATGTCCGCGCCTGCCGTCTGGCCACCGCCTCCTACCAGGCCTACTCGGGCGGCGGCACCGCCCGTGCGGCGCGCCTGCTCGACCAGGCCCGTCCGCTCGCCGTGTCCGACCGCCGCCGCGCGATCATCGACCTCGTCGACGCCCAGCTGTCCATGCGGGGCGGCAACGCCATCGACGCCGCCGAACGCCTGCTCGCCGTCGGCCGGGAGCTGATCGCGCACGACCGTGCCCTGGCCCTGCGCGCCCTGGTGCGCTCCGCGGACTCCGCGTCCCTGGCGGGCGACCCGGTCCGCCACGGCCGGGCCGCCGAGCTGGCCGTGCCCTTGGTGCGTCCCGACGACTCCGCGTCGATGCGCCTGGTCGCCGCCTTCCTCAAGGGGTGCGCCCTGTCCTTCCGGGGCGACTACGTGACCTCCACCCCGCTCCTGCGGGAGGCCGTGCGGCTGTCCGAGGGCATGGACAAGCCCTCCGAGCTCATCTGGGCGGGGGTCAGCGGGCTCCGGCTCGGGGACGCGCCGTTCGTGCGCGCGGTGACCACCCGGGCCGTGGACGTGGGCACCGCTCAGGGCGAGTACGCGATCGTACCGGCCGCACTCGGTTTCCAGGTCTTCTCCGAGTTCTGGAGCGGCCGTTTCCCCTCCGCGGCGGGGCACGCGCTCCACGGCCTCAGGGCGGCGCGCGAGTACGGGCAGCCGGTGTGGGCGACGCAGCACCTCGCCTCCCTGGCGATGATCGCCGCCATCCAGGGGGATGTCGACACCTGTCGTATCCGGGCGCGCGCGGTGACCACCCAGGCCGGGGAGAAGAGCCTCGGTCTTCCGGCCGCTCTGGCGGCCTGGGCGCTGGCCGTCCTGGAGCTGTCGCGCGGCAACGCGGCCGACGCCTTCTTCCGGCTGCGCGCCCTGGTCCACGCCGGTCCTGGGCACGGACACCCCACGATGCGCCTGCTCACAGCCCCGCACTTCGTGGAGGCGGCCACCAGGATGGGGGAGACCGAGTGGGCCCGCACCTCGCTGGCCGGTTACGAGCGGTGGGCGGAGGGGATCGGGAGCCCGAGCGCCCGAGCCCTGGCGGCGCGCGGCCGCGGGTTGCTGGCGACAGGGGACGAGGCCGCCGACCACTTCGAGAACGCGCTGGCCCTGCACCGGGAGAGCGGTGACGACGACGTCGAGCAGGCACGCACCCACCTGCTGTTCGGCGCCTTCCTGCGTCGAGCCCGCCTGCCCGGTCGGGCGCGCGAGCACCTGTACGACGCGGTGGAGTCCTTCGAGCGCTTCGGCGCGCGGCTCTGGGTCCGCCAGACGCGGGCCGAGTTGCGGGCGATCGGAACCGCCGAGCGCGACCCCGACGCGTCCGCCACCAGCGACCTGACCGCCCAACAGCAGCAGATCGCCCGGTTGGTCGCCGAGGGCGCGACCAACCGCGAGGTCGCCGCGCACATGTTCATCAGTCCGCGCACGGTCGAACACCATCTGCGCGGCATCTTCCGCAAGCTCAACATCAGATCCCGGGTGGATCTGGCCCGTCTCCTCAACTGACGCGGGGCGGGCTCCACACCCTCGGAGCCCGCCGCACGGCCCGAACCCCCCGGGGCACGCATCCCCACCGGCCCGGCCACGACGGAGTGGACGGGCACCCGACCCGTACCAACTGGTCGGTACGTACCTCCGGACGGCAACCGCGAGAGAGGCAGTCATGACAACGACCGCAGGCGATCAGCTCCTGAGCGCGGACGGGGTGACCGTGCGCTTCGGGGGCCTGACCGCCCTCGACGGCGTCGGACTCCGGGTCGCGCCCGGGACCGTCGTCGGGCTGATCGGGCCCAACGGTGCCGGTAAGACCACGCTGTTCAACGTCCTCTCCGGTGTCCTGCGCCCCAGCGCCGGGACACTCTCCTGGAAGGGGAGGCCCCAGCCCGGACGCGGCCCCCACCGCCTGGCCCGCTCCGGGATCTCCCGCACCTTCCAGGGGCTCAACCTCTTCGCGAACATGACGGTCCTGGACAACGTCGTCGCGGGCGCCGACCGCCTCGCGCGTGGCGGACCCCTGTCGATGGTCACCGGCCTGGGACGGCACCACCGGGACGAGCGCGCACTCCGGACACGCGCCCTGGCCACCCTCGACCGCTTCGGCGTGGCGGAGCACGCCCACCGCCTGCCCGGAACCCTGCCCTACGGGATCCAGAAGCAGGTCGCCCTGGCGCGTGCCTGCGTCAGCGATCCCGAACTCCTCCTTCTGGACGAACCGGCCAGCGGGCTGTCCGGACGGCAGATGGACACGCTGGCCGAGCAGATCCGCTCCTTGAGCCGAAACATGGCGGTCGTGCTCGTCGAGCACCACATGGACCTGGTCATGGACGTGTGCGACCACATCGTCGTGCTCGACTTCGGCCGGGTCATCTCCACCGGGACCCCCGACGAGGTCCGCGCCGATCCCGCCGTCACGCGCGCCTACCTCGGCGCCTCCGCCGACGGCCCCGACGCCGCCCCGGACACCGACCGGAGCGCCACCCCCACCGACGACGGAGCGGCCCGATGAGCACCGAACCCCTCCTGCGCGTGGACGACCTCCACGCCCACCACGGCGCCGTCCGGGCCCTCGACGACGTCTCGCTCGCCGTCCCCGCGCAGGGTATGTGCGCCGTCCTCGGCGCCAACGGCGCTGGCAAGACCACCCTCCTGCGCACGCTCACCGGCCTCCACCCGGCCACCTCCGGCCGGGTCCTGCTGGACGGGGAGGACCTCACCCGCCTGCCCGCGGAACGCGTCATCACCCGAGGGCTCGCCCATGTGCCGGAGGGCGGCGGCGTGATCGTCGAACTCACCGTCGAGGAGAACCTCCGACTGGGGGCGCTCTGGCGCTCCTCCCGGCGCGACACGGCGGCGATGGACGAGGTCATGGACCTCTTCCCACCGCTCGTCGAGCGCCGTCACCGGCTCGCCAGCACCCTGTCCGGGGGCGAGCGCCAGATGCTCGCCATCGGCCGCGCCCTCATGGCCAGGCCGCGTGTCCTGCTCCTGGACGAGCCCTCCCTCGGCCTGGCGCCCCTGGTCACCCAGAAGATCCTCACCCTCCTGCGCGACCTGCGCGACAGCACGGGGCTCACCGTCGTGCTCGTCGAGCAGAACGCCGCCGGGGCGCTGTCGGTCACCGACCACGGCTTCGTCCTGAACCAGGGCCGCGTGGTCACCGAGGGGAGTTCCGCCGAACTGCTCGCCGACGACCGCACGCGCCACGCCTACCTCGGCTTCTGAGGAGACCCCCATGACCCACTTCGTCAACCTGACCCTCAACGGGCTGGCGTCCGGGGCCGCCTACGCGGCGCTCGCGCTCTCCCTCGTCATCATCTACCAGGCGACGCGCCTGGTGAACTTCGCCCAACCGGCGCTCGCCCTGATATCGGTGTACACCGCCTACACCGTCACCCAGCTCACCGGCTCCTACTGGATCGGGTTCGCCGCGGCGCTCTCCGCCGGTCTGGTGGCCGGGGCGCTGGTGGAGCGGGTGATCATCCGGCCCATCGCGCGCACCTCGGAGCTCAACGCCGTCATCGTCACCCTCGGACTCCTCCTGGTCGTCCAGGGCGCGGTCGGGATGGTGTGGGGCAACGAGCAGCACGCGCTGGGCTACGCGTTCAGTTACGTGGGGCGCTTCTCCCCGGCCGACGCCTTCGCGCTCGCCTCGGTCGCCGCCGTGGCCGGGCTCCTGTTCGCCCTGTACCGGTTCACGCCGCTCGGACTGCGCATGCGCGCGGCGGCCTTCCACCCCGAGGCCGCCCGGCTCAGCGGGGTCAGGGTCGGGCTCATGCTGACCGTCGGCTGGGGCGTGGCCGCCTTCATCGGGGCCCTCGCGGGGATGCTCGCCGGCCCGCCCTTCATCTCCCCGAACGCCTTCGACGCCGTGTTCGTGTTCGGCATCACCGCCGCCGTGGTGGGCGGGCTCGACAGCCCCTTCGGCGCACTCCTGGGCGGGATGCTCATGGGCCTGGCCATGTCCTACGTGTCCGGCTACGTGGGGCCCGAGGTGGCCACGCTCGCCGCCCTGGCCGTCGTGGTCCTCGTCCTGAGCGTGCGCCCCGACGGAATCCTGTCCCGCCCGACCGCGCGAAAGGTGTAGCCGCCGTGACCTCACCCACCCGCGAGCGCGCCGAGCGCGCCCCCGCTCCCGTCCCGACCACACCGACCACCCCCGCCGACCGCTGGCGCGCCCTGCCCTCGCCCCTGCGGCACCTGCTGCTGGCCGTGCTCGCGCTCACCGGGGTGTGCGGCCTGGTGCTCGTCACCGGCGACCTGGCAGCCCTGCGGTTCGCCGCCGTCGGGTACACCCTGCTGGCCCTGGCCGGGCTCCAGCTCCTGGTCGGCGGCAGCGGCCAGATCTCCCTGGGCCACGGCGCGTTCCTGATGATCGGCGCCTACGGCATGGCACTGCTGGTCCTGCACCAGCCCATGCTGCCGCTGGCCGCCAACCTGGCGATCGTCGTCGCCGTGTCCGCCGTGGCCGGAGTCGCCGTCGGCACCGCGACGGCCCGGCTGCACGGCCCCTACCTGGCGGGCGCCACGCTCATCCTCGCCGTGGGGCTGCCGGGGCTGGCCCACCGCTACCACGAGGTCCTCGGCGGCAGCAACGGACTCAACATCCGGGCCGCGGGAGCGCCCCCCTTCCTCGAGGGGATCGTCAGCACCAGCGACTGGAGGGCCCTGGTCGTGTGGACGACCGTGCTGCTGGCCCTCACCGTGCTGGCCACGATCTCCTCCGGCCGTCTGGGCAGACGGATGCGGGCCGTCCGTGACGACGAGACCGCGGCGGCCATGGCGGGCGTCCCGGTCGGTTCGACCAAGGTGGCCGCGTTCGTCATCGCCTCCACCGCGGGCGGACTGGCCGGGGGCCTCCAGGCCTACGTGCTGGGCACCGTCACCCCCGGCAGCTTCACGCTCGCCCTGTCCCTGAGCCTGCTCGCCGCCCTGGTCCTGGGCGGGATCGGCGGCATGTGGGGCGCCCTCTGGGCCGCCCTCGCCCTCGTCTACTTCGAGGTGTGGGCGGCGGACCTGGCCGGCGCCCTCGACCTCGGGCGCGACGTCGAGAACAACCTCCCCGTGGTGTTCTTCGGCGTCGTCCTCATCCTCGTCCTGCGCTTCTGGCCCCTCGGGATCCAGGGCCTGGTCCAGCGCCTCCTCGAGCGACGCGGGTCCTCCGCGTCCGCGCCCACCCCCTGACGAAGGAGAACACCATGCGCATCCGCAAAGGAACGACGGCCGCCACGGCGGCGGCCCTGACCCCGGCCCTGCTGGCCACCGCGTGCACCGGCGCCGGTGAGGTGACCGAGGGCGACGCCGTCGACCTGGACGTCGCTCCGGGCGTCACGGACGACGCCGTCGTCATCGGCAGCCACCAACCC
>NZ_ANBC01000866.1 GCF_000341125.1 Nocardiopsis lucentensis DSM 44048
CTGTCTCCCAGGGGGCGGCCGCCGTGTTCGACTACGTCAACGACCAGGGAGGGGTGAACGGGCGGCGGATCGACTACCGGCCCGAGGACGACGCCTACGACCCGGCCCAGACGATCGACGTGACCCGGGAGCTGGTGATCGAGGACGAGATCTTCGCGATGGTCGGCGGTCTGGGGACCCCGACGCACACCGGTGTCCTGGACTACCTGAACGACGAGGGCGTCCCCGACGTGTTCCCGTCCTCTGGCGCCCTGGCCTGGAACAACCCGGAGGAGCACCCGCTCACCTACGGGTGGCAGACGGACTACACGAAGGAGGCGAAGATCCAGGGCGAGTACATCGCCGAGAACTTCCCCGGGCAGAGCGTCGGCTACCTGTACCAGAACGACGACATCGGCGTCGACGCCCAGGCCGGGCTCGACCAGTACCTCAGCGAGGAGGTCGTGGCGCGGGAGCACTACGAGACGGAGGTCACCGACCTCGGAGCGCAGATCGCCGAACTGGAGCGCTCCGGCGCCGAGGTGGTCGTGTGCTCGTGCATCCCGGCGTTCGTCGCGCTGGCGCTGCTGGAGTCGGCGAGCATCGGCTACGAGCCGCAGTGNNNNCCCTCCAGGGGCTCCTCGCCCGGTTCACGGAGGGCGGCGACGCCGAGGAGGTGCCCGCGGACGCCTTCCTGGACGGGCTGCTCATCACCAGCTACCTGCCCAGGGTGGAGGACACCGAGGACGAGTGGTCCCAGTTCTTCATCGAGGTGCACGAGGAGTACGGGGACGGCGCTCCGCTGACCAACACGCACCTGTTCGGGATGACCCAGGCGGTGATGTTCGCGCAGGTCCTGAAGTCGGCGGGAGAGGACCTCACCCGCCAGTCGCTCATCGACGCGCTGGAGACGCAGGAGTGGCGCGGACCCGGGCTCGTCCCGTTCAGCTCGTCCGGCGACGACCACGGCGGCCACCAGGGCGTGTACGTCACCCAGTACTCGGAGGGTGACGAGATCGAGCTGGTCCAGGGGGCGCGGGTGACCGACCGCTCCGGTGGGTCCGTCGAGGAGATCGACTTCGAGCGGCTCTCGCCCGAGGAACTCGACTTCCACGACTGACGCGCCCACCTGAACCCGGTCCGAAGCGAAGCGGAGGACCAGGAAGACACGGCGGCCCGGGAACCTTCCCGGGTCGCCGCCGTCCGTCCTAGGCCAGGTCGCGGACGAGGCCGACCGCGGCGTCGGTGTACTGGACGGGCACCGAGCCCGTCTCCAGGACGGAACCGTCGTCGAGAACGCGTTGGGTGAGGAAGTATCGGCCAAGGACCCGGGTGCGTGTGGTGCGGGTGTACACCGCGGGTTCGCCGTAGAGGTCGAGCCTGGTACCGGGGACGTCGGCCCGTCGGAGGGCGGCGTACAGCTGCTTGAGCGCCTCGTCCCGGCGAACGGCCAGCGCGCCGTACGTCGTCACGGCGCGGATGCCCGCGTCCGGTCCGGCCGGTACGCGTGTCCACCGGCGTCGGCCCTCTTCCGGGGCGGTCCCTTCCGCGTCGGTGCGTGTACTGGTCATGCTGAGAGGTTCGCACCTGCGACGACGCGAGGGAAGGGAGGATACAAAGAGATCACGCTCTGGGCAGTTCCATACACATCAGTACCGAATTCTTGACAGGGTCGGTACATGGTGGACCGACTGAAGCCCGCGTGGGTCGAGTTTGGCAAGCACGTCCGTCGTCTCCGCACCCAGGCGAACTTGTCCCTCGACCGCCTCGCCCGGCTGACGACGTACTCGGCCACCTACCACAGCAAGATCGAGCGCGCGGTTCGGGCACCCAATGTCGGAATTGTCGAGGCCCTGGACCGGGAACTCGGTACAAGGGGCGCTCTGCTCAGGATGTGGCGGGACGTCGAGCGCTCGGAAAGCGGGTCCTGGTACGAACAGCCGGACGAGTATGAGAAGGAAGCGACTGAGATAAGGTTCTTCCATCCCTTTGTCCTCCCCGGCTTCCTCCAGACCGAGAGCTACTCGCGGATCATCACGTCCCACTCCGTTCCGAACATCGACAGGGAGAGCCTGGAGAAGACCGTCGACATGCGTAAGGCATGGCGGCGGCTCCTGCGGGAGAACGAGGAACTCAGGCTGAGCGTCGTCATCCCGGAGTTCGTCCTCACCCGTCTGGTGGGCGGTGCCGAGACGATGCGGGAACAACTGGAGAGACTGGTCCAGGAGTCGCAGACCGAGGGGCTCACCCTCCAGGTCCTTCCGGAGGGGATCAGCGACTTCGCGTGGACCGTGGGGGCCTTCTGGCTGGTATACATTGAGGACCAAAGTCCCATTGTGTGTACCGAACACTGTATCGGCGGACACATGACGAGCGAGGCCAGGTACGTGCGGAAACTGGAGTCCGCGTACAACAGGCTACAGGTATGGGCACTTTCTCCGAACGACTCGTTGCACAAGATCAAGGCACTGAGGGACCTACTGTGAACGAATGGCACAAATCCTCTTACAGCGCGACCGATGTTCGATGCGTTGAGGTCAGGGAGATGTCGGACGCCGTCCTCATGCGTGACACGCAGAACCGGGAACTCGGTCACCTGAGCTTCACCCTCCCCGAGTGGGGTTCCTTCCTCGGGGACCTCAAGGCCGGCTCCGCCGGATAGCGGGGACCCCCGACAGCGGCAGGGGGCGGCGGACCGCGCGGCGCGGCCCGCCGCCCCCTTCGGGCGGGGTGGGGTCAGGAACCGTGCGGGCAGGAGTCCCGGTAGTCCGAGAAGTCCGTGCCCCAGCCGGTCCTGGGCGGCGGGCACAGGAACTGCTCGTACCGCAGGTCGTCGTCGACGAACCGCTTCAGCCAGGAGATGCTGAACCGGGCGATCGTCGTGTCGGAGAAGTTCGGCGCGAAGTGGCTCGCGCCGCGCAGCTCCAGGTAGGCCGAGTCCAGGTTCGGGTCCAGGCTCTCGTAGAACGGGATGGAGTGCGACCAGACCGGCGCGACCGTGTCGTTCTCCGCGCCGATGACCAGCGTCGGCACCTCCACGTCCGACCAGTCCTTCTGGGTGTGCCAGGGCGTGAGCGGGATCGCCGCCCGGAGCTCCGGGCGGTCCTCCGCGACGGCCAGTGAGCCGCCGCCGCCCATCGAGTGGCCCATCACGGCCAGGCGGTCCTCGTCCACCCGGTCCGCGACGTCGCTGTCGTCCACCAGGTAGTCCAGCGCGGCGTCGAGCTGGCGTCCCCGGCTGTTGGGCTGGTCGTACCGGGTGTTGGTGTCGATGGTGAACACCACGAAGCCCTGCGAGGCGATCCGGTGCCCGTACCAGGACATCGACGACTGGCTCGCCGTGTACCCGGGAGCGATCACCACACCGCCGAAGGTGCCCTCGCTGGTGTCGGTGGGGTAGTAGATCGTGCCGCCGCCGAAGCCCCACACCAGGGACGACACGGAGGTCGTGTCGGTGTCGAAGGGGCCGCGCACGGCGGTGACGCTCTGCTCCGTGGGGTCTGGGCCACGCTCGTAGGGGTTGTCGGCCGCGTGGGCGGGGGCGGCCAGCCCGCCGGCCGCGCCCAGGGTCAGAGCCACGGCCAGGGCCGCCCTCGCGGTGACGCGGCTCGCCCAGGAGCGCGCGGCGCCGGCGGTGTTCGTGTCGGGTGGGGCGGGGGGATTCTTCGTTCGCACGTCGTTGTCCTTTTCGTGCAGCGGGAAACGCGGACCGAGGTCGCGTTCCAGGGGGATTCGTCCGTTGCCGAAAACGGTCGCGCCGTCCGTGTTCGGGGTTCTCCCGGAGGTTCACGTGGAATATCGGATTCCGCTTTCCGGGAACTGTCGGGGGTGGCGGTCGGGCTTCTCCTCTCTGTGTGTCTTGTTTCACTATGGTGTCGTTTCGGTGAAATGGAATCCGTGTGATCACCAGTGGTTCCGACCGACCAGTTCAGCCGCTGTGCCCGCCGCGGAGGACGCCGCCGTGCCCGGCCCCGCCGCGCTCAGTCCCGTTGACGCGGACCCCGCCACCAGGACAGGAGGCGGTCGAGCAGGTCCGGTTCGCGATGACCCTCGTCCGGCTCCGGGCGGGGCTGGGGGAGACGGGGTCCACACTGCGGTTCCGTGGTCTCAGGGGCGGTCCGGCGCGAGGGTTCACCGGGGACGAAGGCGACGGGCAGCTCCCGCAGACCCCGGACGAACACCGAGGGGACCGCGCGCAGTTCCTCGGGCGGGACGGCCAGGTGCAGCCCGGTGAGCCGTTCGTTGAGCGTGCGGACGGCGACGGCCGTGATCATCCGCGCCAGCTCCCGGGCCGGGCAGGCGTGCGGGCCCGCCCCGAACATCAGGTGCGCGCGGTTGCCGCTGACCACCCCCGCGGTTCCGTGCCGCGGGTCGGGCCGGACCGCGGGGTCGCGGTGGGCGGGGGCGAAGCCGATCAGCAGGGCGTCGCCCGCCCGCACGTCGGCGTCCCCGATCCGCACGTCGTGCAGGGCGAACCGGGCGGCGATCAGCTGGAACGGCATGTCCGTCCACATCACGTGGTCGAGGAGGTCCTGGACCGACACGCACGCGTCGGCCTGGGCCTGCCGAAGTCCCGGGTTGGTGAGCAGAGTGCGCATGGTGTTGCCGATGAGGTGCGTGGTGGGTTGGTGGCTGGCGTTGTTGATCAGCGCGGCCTGGTGGGCGACCTCGTGGTCACTGAGCCCCGACGGGTGCGCCAGCATCCACGACACGAGGTCCTCACCCGGGCGCTCCCGCTTGCGCACCACCAGGCCGGCGAAGTACTGCTGGATCCGCGACACCGCGTCCGCGCCCCGCTTGGCGTCCTCTCCGAAGACGATCGAGGTCAGGTCGCCGAGCATGTGGCCGTAGCTGTCGGACAGCCCGTACAGGCGGTTGACCACCAGGACCGGCAGCGGAGCGGCGAGCTCCGCGATGAGGTCGGCCCGGCCCCGTGCGACGAACGCGTCCACCAGGTCGTCGGCGATGCGCCGGACCACCCGCTCGGTCGTGGCCAGGTCCACCCTGGACAGGGCGTCCACGATGGGGGCGCGCAGCCGGGTGTGGGCGGCGCCGTCGGTGTACAGGGCGTTGGGGCGCCAGGAGAGGGTGGGGCGGGAGGTGGCCAGGTCGACGCGGCCCTCGACCACCTCGCGCCAGCGGCGGGGGGCCCC
>NZ_ANBC01000867.1 GCF_000341125.1 Nocardiopsis lucentensis DSM 44048
GGTTCTCGTGGTAGCCCAACAGGACCCACACGCGGACACCGTCCTCCAGTTCCGCCGGGGCGACCGCGCCGTGGCATTCCCGCAACCGCTCCCAGAGCCCGTCGAGCCCCCTGTCGGGCAAGGACCCGTACAGGCGGGTCAGCTGGTGAGGGCAGTGCGGGGAGGGCTGGTGAGGGTCGTCGCCGTCGGTTCGGATGGTCGTCATCGGGTGCGCGGTCCCCGGCGCGCCGGGGCCGCCTCCCTCCCTTCGAGGAGAAGACACGTCGTCGCGGTGACGGGAGGGGAGGGCGGACCCGACCGGACGTCGGGGCGGGGCCGTGCGGGTCAGCGCTCCTTTCGGAAGGGGCGGACCGGGCACGGCGGGAAATGGGGATGTGCGCCCTGGTCGTGGAATTCTAGAGGGGAGTCGGTCCTTTCCTCAACAGGCCGGGGAGCCTCGCGGCCCGGTTTTTCATGAGCGGCGGGAGCGGCATGGGAATTCTGATATGTCCGCTGTTGTATTCTTTTTCCGCCGTTCCTCGCGCCCTCGCCTTCCCGCGTGACCCGGTCGGGCGCCCCGCCCCGGACTGTCGGTGCCGGGCCGTAGCGTCGTCCACGTGAGCGATCGATGGAGTACCGACGACGTCTGGGCCCTGGCTCCGGACCCCCCGTCACGCAAGGCGGCGCTCAAGGTGGCCAAGCCGGGTTCTTGGCCCCAGAGCGGAGTGATCACCGACCCCTCCGGCGCCGCCTCAGCCGTGTGGGGCGAGTGCAAGGGGAGCGGCGCCAAGCCCTACCTCGCCGCCGCCCACCTGGACGGTGACGGCGGTCCGGCCTACAAGTGCAGCTGCCCCAGCCGCAAGATCCCCTGTAAGCACGTCCTCGCCCTGCTCGCCCTGTGGGCTCAGGGGACCGTGGACGTTCGCGACGAGCGCCCCGAGTGGGTCGCCACCTGGCTGACCGGGCGCGCCACACGCCAGGCCAAGGCGGCGGAGAAGGCGGCCAGGCCCGTGGACCCCACACGGGCGGAGGCCACGCTCAGGGAGCGGGAGAAGGCCGTCGCGGGCGGCATGGACGAGCTCCGGCTCTGGCTCAACGACCAGATCGACGCCGGGCTCGCCGAGGCGCCCAAGCACCGCTACGACCACTGGGACCGCATGGCCAAGCGCCTGGTGGACGCCAAGGCGGGTGGCGCCGCCTCCGCGGTCACCGAACTTCCCGGAGCCGTCCGGGCGACCGGCTGGCCCGAGGTCCTACTGGAGCGCCTCAGCATGATCCACCTGCTGGTCGGCGCCCACCGCGCCGGAGACGGCCTGGACGAGCGCACGCGCGGTGTGGTCCGCGCCAGGGTCGGCATCACCACCAAGGCGGATGAGGTGCTGGCGGACGGCGAACGCGTCCGCGACACCTGGTGCGTCCTGGGGGCGAGGAACACCCCCACCCCCGAGGGCGACATGACCGCCCACCGCGTGTGGCTGCGGGGCACGGACAGCGGCCGTCTCGCCCTGTCCCTGAGCTTCGCGCGCTCGGGGCAGGCGCCGCGGACCCCCTTCCGCGTCGGAACCGAGGTGAGCACGGAGCTCGCCTTCTACCCGGACGGCCAGCGCGTGGTGCCCGTGGCCGACGGCGACACCCGCACAGCGCCCCCGCCGCGGGGCACGACGGTGACCGAGGCGCTCGACGCCTTCGCCGCGGCACTCGCGGTCGACCCCTGGCGGGACACCTGGCCGATGGTCCTCGACCGGGCCGCCCCCGCCCACGACGGCGACCGATGGCACCTGGTCGACCCCTCCGGCACCGCGCTCCCCCTCGTCACCGGTGTGCCCTGGCGGCTCCTCGCCGTCACGGGCGGCCACCCCTCCACGGTGGTCGCCGAGTGGTCTCCCCGCCACGGACTCACCCCCCTGACCGTGTGGGACACGGACGGAAAGGTCGACGCACTGTGACACCGGACCCCCTGGGCACCACGGTGCCCGCCCCCCTCACTCCCGACCCCCCGACCCCCGCCGACTCGTGGGACCGACTGGTCTCCACCGCGCTCGTGGGCACCGCCCGGCGCGCCGTTCCCCCTACCCCCGACCTCCCCGAGACCCCCTCCGCAGAGGGCGCCGAGGCTCTGCTGGACCGCGCCGCCCTGGCCACGGTCCGGCGGGCGGCCGGATACGCGCCCGGGACCGCCGAACCCGTCACCCCGGACCCGGGGGGCGAACCGGCACGGATCGAGGGTGCGGCCGCGCACCGGCTCTCGCTGATCCTGGCCCAGCGGCCCGGGCTCCTCCCCGAGTGGTTGGAGCTGGTCGCGGCTAGCGGTCGCGAGGTGGACCGCGCCAACATCCCCGCCCTGCTCGAACGCGGTGAGCGCGACAGCCGGCTGCGCCCCGCGATCGCCGCCGCCGTCGGCACCCGGGGCCGCTGGCTGGCCGGACTCAACGATCGGTGGGCGTACGTGACGGCGGAGACGTTGCCCGGCGACGCCTTCGTCGAGGAGGACTGGGCGGACGGCGGCCCCTCCGAACGCCGCCGCGCCCTCGCCGTCCTGCGCGCCACCGACCCGGACGCCGCCCGTGCGCTCCTGGAGGCGGAGTGGGACGCGCTCAGCAGGGCCGAATGGCGTCGCCTCCTGCTCGACACGTTCTCCGTCGGCCCGGTTCCCGGCGACGCCGCCTTCCTGGACCGCGTCCTCGACGACAAGGCGGCCAACGTGCGTGGTCTGGCCCTGTCCCTGCTCACCCGGCTCCCCGGCAGCGCCCACGCCGACCGTCTGCGCGGCTACGTCCGTGAGCACGCCCGACTCGGCGTCCGCGGGGAACTGGTGGTCGACGACGTCGCCGCCACCCGCACCGACGTCCTCCGCGACCTGGCCCTGGTCGTCCCCGAGGCGTCCCGCTCCGGCGAGGTCTTCGAACGGACCTGGTCCCTGATCACGCACGCGCCCCTGGACGTGTGGACCGACCTGTTCGACACCACCCCCGGCGAGGTCTTCGCCGCGGCCGACGCGGCGCGCGAGGTCCGCCTGCGGGACGCGTTCGGCAACGCGATCGGACTCCAGGGGGATCCCGAGTGGGCGCGGGCGGTCATCGGTTTCCTGGGCCAGGGGCTGGTGGGGCAGCTCGCCGACACCGCCCGGGGCCGCGAGGCCGTCCACGTGGAGGCCCTGCTGGGAGTGCTCCCCGCCGAGGAGCGCTGCGCCGCGGCCCTGGCCGCCGCGCGTGACCGGAGCCGTGCCAAGACCCGTGACGCCGACCTCGCCCACCTGGCCCAGGCGGTCGGCGCGCCCTGGAACCGCGACCTGTGCGAGCTGTTCCTCGACCACCTGGGCGGGCCGGCCCCCAAGCACGGCCGCTCCCCGTCCGCCTACCGTTCCCTCTGCGACCTGGCGGCCGAGCGCCTGCGCCCCGAACACCTCGCCTCCCTGCCGGAGGCCCCTCCGCGCGGCGGCGCCGAGGCCGACGCCTTCCTCCGCCTGAGGGAACTCCTCCGCTTCCGTCTCGACATGCACAAGGAGCTCTAGTTGACCAGCAGCACCCCCTCCATCAGCACCGACGCGTCGCAGGCGCTGCGCCCCCACGCCGAACAGACCTACGCCGCCGAACTGGAGGCGCTGGCCAAGACCGACGACCGCCAGCGCCCGCCCGGCTGGCGGCTCTCCCCCTGGGCCGTCACCCAGTACCTGCTGGGCACCACGCTGGAGGACGGAACGGAGATCACGCCCAAGTACATCGGGTCGCGCCGCGTCGTGGAGGTCGCCGTGGCCACCCTGGCCACCGACCGCGCGCTGCTGCTCATCGGTGTGCCGGGCACGGCCAAGACCTGGCTGTCCGAGCACCTCGCGGCGGCCGTCGCCGGTGACTCCACCCTCCTGGTGCAGGGCACCGCGGGCACCTCCGAGGAGGCCGTCCGGTACGGGTGGAACTACGCCCGGCTGCTCGCCGAGGGGCCGTCCGAGGCGGCGCTCGTGCCCAGCCCGGTGATGACGGCGATGGCGCGCGGGTCGATCGGGCGCATCGAGGAGCTCACCCGCATGCCCTCCGACGTGCAGGACGGCCTGATCACCGTGCTGTCGGAGAAATCGCTGCCCGTCGCGGAGCTGGGGATCGAGGTCCAGGCGCAGCGCGGGTTCAACATCATCGCGACCGCCAACGACCGCGACCGCGGCGTCAACGACCTGTCCAGCGCGCTGCGCCGCCGCTTCAACACGGTGGTGCTGCCGGTCCCGGACAGCGTGGAGGACGAGATCCGCATCGTCACCCAGCGCGTGGAGCAGCTGGGGCGGTCGCTCGACCTGCCGGAGGTACCGACCAGCCTCACCGAGATTCAGCGCGTGGTCACCGTCTTCCGCGAACTGCGCTCGGGCGTGACCGAGGACAACGGGACCAAGGTCAAGTCCCCCAGCGGCACCCTGAGCACCGCCGAGGCCATCTCGGTCATCACCAACGGCATGGCGCTGGCCGCGCACTTCGGCGACGGCCGGCTGCGCCCCGCGGACGTCGCGGCCGGGATCCAGGGCGCCGTCGTCCAGGACCGGGTGTCCGACGGCGTGGTCTGGCGCGAGTACCTGGAGACCGTCGCGCGCGCACGCGACGGGTGGGGCGAGTTCTACCGGGCGTGCCGCGAGGTGGGCGCCTGATGGCCCGAGCCCGACTGGACACGAGCGGGCTGCACGTCCTGGGCGTGCGGCACCACGGCCCGGGCTCGGCCCGGGCCGTCCGGGCGGCCCTGGAGGAGATCAAACCCGACGCGGTGCTGATCGAGGGGCCCCCGGAGGCGGACGCGCTCACGCACCTGGTGGGGGAGCTGGAGCCCCCCGTGGCCCTGCTGGCGTACGTGAACGACGCGCCCAAGGGCGGTTCCGCGTCGGCCCCCTCGGCCTCCCGTGACGAAGAGGGGGGTGCTGCGGCCGGAGGCCGTCCGTTGAGGGTGGCGGCGGGTGACGGGTGGGCGTTCTGGCCG
>NZ_ANBC01000868.1 GCF_000341125.1 Nocardiopsis lucentensis DSM 44048
GTACGCGGTCTCCGCCGACGTCCCGGTGCGCTTTTGCGACCTGCCCGCCGCCCACACGCTGGCCGACCGGGTCGCCCGTGCCGAGGCGCGGGCCGCACAGGAGAAGGAGCGGGAGTCCGGGGGAGGGCGGGACGCCGACGGCCCGCCCTGGGGCGAGGACTCGGACGGCCCGCCCGCGGGGGACGAGGACGCGTCCACCGGGCCGACGGCGGCCGGGGACGACCGCGTTCGGGTCGACCCGCTCGGGGTGCTCGCCGAGGCCGCCGGGTACGACGACGCCGAACGCTGGTGGGACGACGTCGTCGAGCAGCGCCGTGACGGAGAGCCCTCCCCGTTCCCCGCGATCGCCGACGCCATGGCCGCGGTCCGCGCCGAGGCCGGTCCGGAGACGGGCCGGGACGCGCGCCGCGAGGCGTACATGCGCCAGACCCTGCGCGCGGTCCTGAGGCAGGGGCACGAACGCGTGGCGGTCGTGTGCGGCGCCTGGCACGCGCCCGCCCTGCGCGACGTCGCCGACTACCCGATCAAGGACGACACCGCCCTGCTCAAGGGCCTGCCCAAGGCGAAGGTCACCGCCACCTGGGTGCCGTGGACGCACGGACGCCTGGCCGCCGCCAGCGGTTACGGGGCCGGTGTGACCGCTCCCGGCTGGTACCACCACCTGTTCACCGCACCCGACCGGCCGGTGCACCGGTGGCTGGCCGACGCCGCGCGGCTGCTCCGCGAGGAGGGGCAGCACGTGTCCTCATCACACGTCATCGAGGGGGTGCGGCTGGCCGAGAGCCTCGCCGTCCTGCGCGGGCGGCCGCTCGCCGGGCTCGACGAGATGTCCGAGGCGCTCACCGCCGTGCTGTGCGAGGGCGAACCGACCCGGGCCGCGCTGGTCCACGGGAGGATGTCGGTCGGCGAGCGTATGGGGTCGGTGCCGCCGTCGACCCCGATGGTGCCGTTGCAGCGCGACCTGATGGCGGCGCAGAAGCGGTTGCGGCTCAAGCCCGAGCCGTTCGACCGCGACCTCGACCTGGACCTGCGCAAGGACAGCCAGCGCGAACGCGGGGTGCTGCTGCACCGGCTGCGGCTGCTCGGGGTCGAGTGGGGCGTGCCGCGCACGCCCGACCGCGGGCGGAGGGGGACGTTCAACGAGTCGTGGCGGATCCGGTGGGAACCGGACATGGACGTCGCGCTCATCGAGGCCAGCCAGTGGGGGACCACGGTGGAGTC
>NZ_ANBC01000869.1 GCF_000341125.1 Nocardiopsis lucentensis DSM 44048
ACACGGCCCGGGAGGCGTCGCTGCCCACGCTGACCTCGCTCACCGAGCGGTGCCTGTTCGCCGAACTCGGCGACGCCCTGCCCGAGGTGCTGTCCCTGCTCACCGACCGGGCCGCCACCGACAGCGACGTCACGCACCTGATGGCGGCCCTGCCGCCGCTGGCGCGGTCGGCGCGGTACGGGGACGTGCGCGGCACCGACGACACGCACCTGCGGGCGGTGGCCGAGCAGATCCTGCGCAGGGTGTGCGTCGGGCTCGCCCCGGCCGTGCGCGGACTGGACGACGACGCGGCGGCGGAGTTCGTCGCGCGGATCGACGCGACCCACACCGCCGCCACGCTGCTCGGCGGCGAGGGCGAGCGGGCGTGGACGGAGACGCTGGTCGCCCTGGCCGTCCGCGACTCGCTGCCGGGCCGGATCGCCGGGCGGGTCAACCGGATGCTCCTGGACGCCTCGCTGCTGGAGGCCGACGAACTGCGTCGCCGCCTGGGCCTGGCGATGTCGCCGGGCACCGAACCCGCCGACGCCGCCGCCTGGCTGGAGGGCTTCCTCCAGGGGAGCGGGCTCATCCTGGTGCACGACGACCAGCTGCTCAAGCTGATCGACGCCTGGCTGCTGGGACTGCCGGAGGACCGGTTCACGTCGGTCCTGCCCCTGCTGCGGCGCACCTTCGGGGCGTTCGACGGGCCCGAACGGCGGGAGATCGGCGAGGCCGCCACGCGGATCGGGGGCGGCGG
>NZ_ANBC01000870.1 GCF_000341125.1 Nocardiopsis lucentensis DSM 44048
GCCGCCGTCGCGGCCATCCTCACCAACGGAAGGAGTGGGTCGTGAACGCCGTGGACGAACGCGAGCGCCGCTGGCGGCTGGTGCTCGGCAGGGAGGCCCAGTGCTCCGGCCTGAGCGCGGCCGACCAGGGGATGGACGGCGCGCTGGAGGCGCTGTACAACCGGTCCGACCAGGGGGCCGGTAGGGGGTCGAACGCGCTCACCTCCGAACGCGGCGCGGGTCTCGGCGGCTCGGCGCCCCGGGTGGCCCGCTGGCTCGGGGACATTCGGGAGTACTTCCCGACCTCGGTCGTGCAGGTCATGCAGCAGGACGCCATGGACCGGCTGGGGCTGCACCAGCTCCTGCTGGAACCGGAGATGATGCAGGCCGTCGAACCGGACGTGCACCTGGTGGGGACGCTGCTGTCGCTGAACCGGGTGATGCCGGACGAGGCCCGCGAGTCGGCCCGCGCCGTGGTGCGCAAGGTCGTCGACGACCTGGAACGGCGGGGGGGGCGG
>NZ_ANBC01000871.1 GCF_000341125.1 Nocardiopsis lucentensis DSM 44048
GCGCACGCACCGGCCGCGCCGGGTGTCCGACGTCGACTGGAACGCCACGATCCGTCGGAACCTCGCCCACTACCTGCCCGAGCACAACACGGTCGTGCCGCAGACCCTGGTCGGGTACGGGCGGCGGAGCCGGGGCGTGCAGAAGGAGGTCGTGCTGGCGATCGACCAGAGCGGGTCGATGGCGGCCTCCGTGGTCTACGCGAGCGTGTTCGGCGCGGTGCTGGCGTCGATGAGCGCTCTGAAGACCTCGCTCGTGGTCTTCGACACCGCCGTGGTGGACCTGACCGAGCAGCTGACCGACCCGGTGGAGGTGCTGTTCGGGACGCAGCTGGGCGGCGGTACGCACATCAACAAGGCCATTGCCTACTGCCAGGAACTGATCACCAAACCGGACGACTCGGTGTTCGTGCTGATCAGCGACCTGTACGAGGGTGGCGTCCGGGCGGAGATGCTCAAGCGGGTGGCCGCGATGAAGGCCGCCGGGACGCAGGTCGTGGTACTGCTCGCCCTGTCCGACGAGGGCGCGCCCTTCTACGACCGGGAGAACGCGGCGGCGCTCGCGGAGATGGACGTGCCCGCGTTCGCGTGCACGCCGGACATGTTCCCGGAGCTGATGGCCGCCGCCATCCAGGGCCAGCCGCTCACCGCCTGGGTGGACAAGCACCAGGACGTCTGACGTGTGCGTGACGGGGCCGCGGGGGCGGCCCCGTCACGGAGGTCGCCTCCGAGACCGTCACGGGTCCGGCCGAGGTCGGCGCGTCACGGCTGTTCGTCGTCCGTCCGCTCGACGGGGGAGGGTCCTCTCCGAGTGCCCTCCTGACAGCCGACACCGGGTCGTTCGGTTGACCGGCGTCCTGGAAGTCCAGGTCGCCCATGAGAAGAACCCAGACCGGGCGCCACGCGGAGGGGAACTCCGGGATCACCGCCGCACCGAGTCCGGCAGTGGCCCGGCTGCTGGGGGGTCGCAGCCGGACCACGCGCGGGATCCGAGGCCGCCATCGGTGCGAACCGCCGTCCGCGTGCGCGCGGAACCGGAGTGCGGCGGCGGTCCGGCACGGGGCGGGAGACCCTCCCACCAGGCGTGTCGCCGGCGACGAGGCTCTTTTCGGATTCCGTTCCTCTCCTGGTCGGTGCGGGCCGACCGAAAGGCATTATGGCATTTTCGCCAGGAGTGTTCCATGGGGTTTCTCACGGGAACGGCGGCGATGCCCCGGCGCCGCGCACGAACGGGCGGAGAACGGTTCGTCCCGGTAGCGCGGTCCCGTGACGTTCCGCCCGATGGGACGCGCTGCCCGGGGTGACGGCCCCGCAAAACCGGTGGCACCGCCCGGGGCGGGCTCGCTACCCTTCCCCCGTGCCCGAGTCGAAGGATCCGGCCGCCTAGGGCGATTCCCCCATCGCGCGCCCTTCCGGCGGCCGAAGCCCACAGCGATCCCAGCCGTTTCCGCGTTCCACGCCGGTGCGGTCCTCAGTGCTGCCCGGCTCCGATCCCGACTCCTGGAGCACCTTCCTTGCCCGCTCGAAAACGCGACGCTCTCGTCCTCGTCGCCGTTCTCACGTCCATCTTCGTCCTTCCGCTGTCCATCACCGGCGCCTCCACCGCACTGCCCGCCATCCAGGCGGAGTTCGGCGGCGGGTTGGCCGGAACCCAGTGGGTCGTCAACGCCTACAACGCCTGCTTCGCCGCCTTCCTGGTGTCCGCGGGCTCCGTCGCCGACGCGATCGGCCGCCGGAGGGTCTACACCCTCGGTGTCGGCCTGTTCTGCGTCAGCGGCCTGTCCGTGCTGCTGGTCCAGGACATCGTCGCCCTCGTCGTCCTGCGCACCCTGGGCGGTGTCGGAGCGGCGGCGGTCGTCGCCGGAGGTGCCGCGATCCTCACGGCCGTGTTCGAGGGGCCCGCGCGCGCCCGCGCGTTCGGCCTCCTCGGCACGGTCGCCGGGGCGGGCACCGCCTTCGGCCCGGCCGCCGCGGGTCTGCTCATCGACACCCTCGACTGGCGCTCCGCGTTCGCCGCCCCCGCCGTGGTCGCCGGTGCGGTCCTGTTGCTCGTACCCCTGCTCCCCCCGGTCCGGGGGACCGGCCGCCGGGTCGACCTGCTCGGCGGCGCGCTGTTCACGGCGGCCCTGCTCACCCTGATCACCGCGCTGGTGGAGGGACCCGCGCGCGGGCCCGTCCTGACGGTGGGGGCCCTGGCGGTGTCGTTCCTGCTGTTCGCCGTGTTCGCCCTGGTCGAGCGCGGACGGCGGGACCCGCTCGTCGACGTCGCCGTTCTGGCCAACCGCCGGTTCGTGGCCTACGCACTGGCCGCCGCCACCTTCATGGTGGTGCTCGTCCCGCTGCTGGTGTACCTGCCCTCCTACCTCATCGCGGTGGTCGGTCTGGGGCCCGCCCAAGCGGGCCTGTGGCTGCTGATGCTCACGGTGCCCACGCTCGTCCTGCCCGCCGTCGGCGCCGAACTGGCCGCACGCCTTCCGCATACGGCGGTCGTGATCGGGGCGCTGGCACTGGTCGGGGCCGGGGCCTTCACGCTCACGACGCTGGGCCCGGACGCCACACCCCTGCGTCTCCTCGTGCCGTTCCTTCTGATCGGATCCGGGGTGGGCCTCACCAACGGCCTCATCGACGGCCTGGCGCTGGGTACGGTGCCCGCCGAGCGGGCGGGGACCGCGGCGGGCGTGTTCAACGCCTCCCGGCTCACCCTGGAGACGGTCTCCCTGGCTGGTGCGGGCGCCGTGCTGGCGGTCCTCACCGGCGGGAGCCTGTCGGGGGCGGCCTTCACCGACGCGTTCCACGTCGTGGGACTGGCCCTGGGTGGGTGCGTCGTCCTGGTCGTCGCGGTGGTCGCCGTGCTCGGCCGCGGGGTGTCGGAGGACGAGGGGAGTCCGGCCGCGGTCGACTAGGGCAGGTTTCTCGGAACGATCACTCGAGGGGTGCCCGAACCAGGTCCGAAGCGAAGCGGAGGACCCAAAAACACCGCCTGACCCGTGTTCGAGAAGCCGCCCGCGGCCCCGGCCAAGGGGTGCGGGCGGCTTCGCCGTACCGGACCGGTACGGCACCCCGGGCACCCGACCCTGACTTGAGCGATTCCCTCCCGTGGGGCGGACGGACGCTGCATCATGGATGCGGGAGGACCCGTGACGACACCGAACCACTGGCCCACCGGCACCTTCATGGCGAGGATCGCGGCCGACACCGCCGCCAGCCTGCTCGAACTGGCGCCACCGCGCCACCAACCCGCCAACCACGCCCTGATCCACCAGGGCGAACAGCGAGGACTGGTCCTGCTGCTGTGCGCACCCGGGACCGAGGACTTCGCGTGCGCGAAGGTCACCTCCGTGCTGCGCAACGGCACCGAGGCGATGCTCGGCCTCCGGGTCCACGGCGACCTGGTCGGGGAGATGGGCATGTTCCGCGACCAGGGAGCCAGCGCGACCGTGACCACGTGCACGCCCGTGGCCGTCCGCGCCTACACCCATGAACTCTTCCGGGACTTCCTCGAACACCACCCCGACGCCTCACGTGCGGTCGCGGCGATGATGGGGGATCGGCTGGAGTCGTCCGACCGGCAGCGCGCGGAGTTCGTCGGCTACGAGGTGGAGGCCCGGCTCGCCCGGGTCCTGGTGGATCTGGCCGCGCGGCACGGTTCGGTCACCTCCGACGGTGTCGATCTGGGTGTCCGGTTGTCCCAGACGGACCTGGGCAAGCTCATCGGAGCCCGGACCGACGCCGTCGGCAACGCCATGCGCAGGTTCCGTGCGGAGGGACTGCTGTTGTCGCGGTACCGGCGGGTCGTGATCGTGGACATGGACAAACTGAACGGCGTCTACGAGAACGCGTGAGTCGGTTCGTCCGTGCCCGCGGGATCAGCCGAGGACCTTCTCCGACAAGCCGCTCGCCACGATCACGGTGAGCATCACGGCCACCCAGGGGACGGCGCGTCGAATGTGCTCGTTCTTGGTCCGGGCGATTTCAGCGAGGAGTTCGGCCATCTGCCACGCCTCTTCGGCCGTCAACGGCTTTCTCGGACCGGGGCAGGGCGCACCCATCCCCAGCCACCCGTCCCTGTGGAAACGCAGGCGCGGACGCAGCGCCTGAGCGATGTGGTATCCCGACGCCAGAAAGGCGACCGTGCACGCGGCGACGGGTAGGACGACCGGAACGGGCCCCTCGCCGGTGATCCACGCACTGTTCACCGACGCGAGAGCGAACCCGACCTGCGCGACGCACAGAACGCCGATCTTCGTGTCCGCGTGCGCCACGTTGTTCTGAGAAAACGCCACCAACGCGAGTGCGGAGTCGATAGCGTCGTCCATGCGGGATCCCATCGTGTTCTCCATTCTTCGGCAACCACGTTCCCGCCTATCGCACTCCCCCCGGGCCCTTCGGATACAGGACTGATCCGCATTCCGTGGTGTGCTCCTCCTCACCGTGAACGGGTCGTCAGATTACCGACTGGTCAGGGATTCGTGCGCGCCTTCGAGGCCACACTGACAGCCAGCCGCGATTCCGCTGAGGAAGTAGTGAGGAAATGACCCAAACCCCCGAGTTCGGACGACGGCTCATCGTCACGGTCGACGCCAAGGGATACGGCAGCTCCGACGAGCCGAGCCAGCGTGAGATCCAGGAGGCCATCCCCGCCCTTCTCGACCGGTCCGCGGACCACAGCGGACTCCACAGGCAGGACTGGGACATCAGTTCCACCGGCGATGGTGAGATCGCGGTGCTGCCGATGACCACGGAGGAGCCCCGCCTCCTCGACGACTACGTGCGGGAGGTCTCCTACGGTCTTCGACGGCACAACCACAACCGCACCGAGACCGGACGCCTGAGGCTGCGCATGGCGATCCACCACGGGTCCGCCGTGTCCTCTCCCTCCGGTTACTACGGCAACGGGATCGTCACCGCCTCCCGAGTGCTCGACAGCGACGCCCTGCGCGGTGTCCTCAGCGACTCCGGAGCCGACCTCGTGGTGGCCGTGACCGCGCCCGTGTACCAGGACGTCGTGGCCCAGGGCCACGCGCGCCTGCGCCCCGAGGACTTCCGCCTCGTCTCGGTACGGAACAAGGAGTTCGACGAGCCGGTCTGGGTCCACGTCCCGGGAACCGGGAGCGGGACGACGGGCACCCGTACGCCCGGGACCTTCGCGGGGGACCCGGGCCAGGACCCGACCGGTCAGCCGGACGGGGAGAAGGCCGCGGCCCGGGACACCGCCCCCGAACCCGCGCAACGGGCGACCCCCGCCGTCAGGAACGAGTTCCACGGCTCCGTCGACGCGCCCAACGGTGTCTTCGGCGTGCGCTACTACTGAGTTTTTCGTTAGTTCTTCGGGTATGAGGGGTGGATCTCC
>NZ_ANBC01000872.1 GCF_000341125.1 Nocardiopsis lucentensis DSM 44048
GGGGCCTTAAGTGGCCGCCTATGGGGAGTATCTACTGTCCGCTGTCAGGGCCCCACACGCGGGCGTCAGGGCGGCTGTGGGGCACTGATGGGCGGACACGGGCCGTCCCCGGCCTAGGGCCCTCAGGGTCACGGGATGGCAAAATGCTCCGCGAGGTGGGCACCCACCTGTACTGGACCTCGCACTGGGGAGCACACGAGGAGCAAAATCCGCCCCCAGACGAGGTTCGGCACCTCGCCTGTTCGACTCCGTGCACCCCGTCTGACCTGGGATTTTGTGGCGCACCCGGCAGGATTCGAACCTGCGACCCCCGGATGAGAAGTCCGGTTAACACGCGCCGCCACGTGTCATTTCGTGCTGTTTCGTGTCGCCCCATCCGATCCGCCGTGCTGTCTGGGGTCGGGTGGTGCCGCCGGGTGTCGTGCCAGTACGGAACTGAAGAGCACGAACGGAGCACGAACCGGGGCTAGGTGGCGTCCGATGGCACCTCGCGAGGTTCTCAGCATCGGTGTCTTTTCAAGGGATCGTGGTACTGGCTCAGGGTTGTGAGGCTAACGGGCTGTGGTCTGCACGTTCAGGACACAGAAGGCTCACGCTGGCGGGCAGGTAACGTCCGGGGACCGGACAGAGTCCGGGTAGACAACGTGCCGTGATGATCGGAAGGGGAAGCGCCGTGTCGTGGGTCAGCCGGATCGCCGACGCCGTCGAGTGGCGGTCGATGGACGTCGACATCGCGTGGGAGGTGATCGAGGCGCGCCTGGGCATGGCGCTTCCCGCCGACTACAAGGAGCTCTGTCGGTGCTTCGGGGTGGGGGAGTTCAGCGGGTATGTGCATGTGTACGGTGCCCCGGGAGGCGCCGACTCGCAGATGGTGGACAAGCTGGCGTCGCTGTGGCGAACACTGGAGACACATCCGATCACGCGGGACGCCTTTGATCCGTACGGTCTCTACCGTCCGGGTGGAGCAGGCCTGATCCCCTGGGCCGTGTCGGAGACGGCCGTCGAGTTCTCCTGGGCCGCCGACGTCGAGGTGCCGCCGCAGGACTGGCCGGTGGTGGCGCGGACCGAGGTCAGCCCTTGGCGGCGCTTGCCGATGTCGGCCTCGGAGTGCCTCTTCCGCGTCCTGACCGACGTCTCCTTTACGGAGTTCACTATCGCCGACCTGATGGAACGTCCGTCCTTCAGGCCGTACGCGATGGAGTCCCGGGTATCGACCAGGGGTTGTGCGCGGTGACTCCTCTCGGCCGCGGCCGGTTTCTGATCGTGGAAAGGTCACCGGGCTTGTGTGGCGACGGCGCGCTGCGCGGTGCGGGAGGTGTGGCTGGTGTTGCGTGATGCCGGTTTTGTGATTGATGCCTGTTGGTTTGTGAAACCTGAGCGGATCCGGCCTTGCGTCAGGGAGCGAGATAGTCCATCCTTACCGTCATGATGACGCACATCGCACGGAAGGGCGGCCTCCGCCCGGGCCTTTGAGCGCCCCTGAGTGGACCATCGGCGAGCCCGCCGATGGACGATCCACTTTTCTTCGACACGTCACCTCTCTTTTCGCCGAGCATGGTGAACCCCCCTGGCCGAACGACGGTCGGCCGTTCCCCGACGACCCTCCCGACTGGGCCAACGCCACGATGCGCAGCGTCGTCCTCGACGGGATCCGCACCCACCACTTCGGGGTCGGCCCGAAGGCGGAACAGGCTGACGCACTGGCCGGAATCCTCGCCCGGACCGTGGAGGAGCCTCCTGACATCGCTGCGGCGCAACTCTTCCACGACGCGCTCGCCGAGACCGACGCCCTGACAGTCGTCGACCATCTCCTCGAACCCATCGCTGCGCGCAAGGTGTCCCGCCGCCGTGCGCGGGTGCTCGCCCGATGGACGGCCGAGCACGGCACGCACCGCGACGCCGTCAAAATCGCGCTGGCTCTGCTGGGCCTGTGCGGAGACGAACGCGAACGAGAACTGTTCGTCCTGCTCGGGTCACTGGACGAGTTCGCTCTCTACGCGGCCGTCGCGTTGCGGCGTGTCGTACCCGACCCCGAACCGGACCTGTTCCGACTCGCCCGACGGGCCACGGGGTGGGGCCGCATCCACGCGGTGAAGCGGCTGGAAGGCACCACCGATCCCGCCATCCGGGCATGGCTCCTACGAGAGGGCTTCCGTAACGGGGTCATGGACGAGTACCTCGCCCACTTCGCCGCGGTGAACGGAGGACTGCTGGAGGCCCTTACCAAGGGCGGACCTGAAGGGAAGGTGGACGACGCACTGCTCGACGGGGCGGGAGGCATCCTCGGAGCCATGGCCCTCTCCGAGGGCGGACCGGCCAAAGGGCTAGTGGACTATCCGGACGCGTTCGCCGCGCTCGAACGCTACACCGAACTGATCGACGGCGCTCCCGCCACCCTGGGGCGGCTCGCAGACCTGATGACGATCCGTACCTACCTGCTCGGCGAGCCCGGGGACCTGGGGCATTCGGCCGACGAGGTGACCCGGCTCGGCCGACGACTCACACGAACGCTGGAGCGTCCGGAATGGGAAGCGGAGGTCCGTGCGCACCTGGCCGAGCCCGACGGGAAGGATGTCGGTAGTGCGCTATGGGTGGCAGACAAGCTGGGACTGCGGCCGTTCGACGACGTCCTGCGGCGTCTGCGCGTGGCACCGCGGGACTCCTCTGCCTGGCACTGGGCCTTTCGCTGGGTCACCCGGGAGCGGGTGAACGATCTTCTGGAACTCGCCCAGACCCTGTTGCCGCTCGAGGAACTGGCGACAGGGCCGTCCGAGGTGTCGTCGGTGGGGCCCGGGTATGAGGATGACCGTGCTCTGGAGAGCGTCCTGCGCGGTATGGCCCGGACACCGGGTTCGGGTTGGCCGCTCATCCGTACCGGCCTGCGCAATCGTTGCATCGGGGCGCGTGCGGCTGCGATCAGCGCCCTGGAGGCGTGGTGTGGGCGGTCCCTTCCGGCGGAGGCGGTAACCGTACTTCGTCGGGCCGAGGCCGAGGAGCCGCACGCTCAGACCAAGGAAAGCATGTCGGCCGTTCTGGGGCGGCTCGATCTCGGTTCCGGAACGGACTGATCCTGCGAAGCGGTCCGGGCTGGCACCTGTCGTTGGCTCGGGCCGTGTGCTCCGTCCACCCGGTGCGGGGCTTGCGGGGCCAGGGGTTCCGGGTGGTGCCGGACTGTTTCGTTCTGGGTGTGGTGGAGGTTGTGGCGTGTGTCGGGATCGCCTCCCGTCACTCACTGGTGTACCCCCCACATGCGAAGGCTTTTGACCTGTGAACGTTTTCTCAGGTCAAAAGCTTAAGCTCCTGGGGGTGAGTGACGGGACCTGAAACTGCGGTGGGGAAGTTTCCTGACCTGAGAAAGTACGAGAAGTCGCAGGTAGTGGGGGATACGGTTGCTCGGTTGTGCCGTGTTGTCCCGGGTTCCGCTGGAAGGCGTGCACCCCCCGGGTGCACGCCCTCGGCCGATATGGTGCACTCTCGCGGGTGCACCGGAGGCTCACCGTACGGGAGCCGCTGGGAGCGGTTGCGTTGATTGCTCGCGTCGCGCCGTACCGTTCCGTGTCGGTGAGGTGGCACCCGCGTCCGAAGGGGCATCGGTCTCGGGGCGCTCGGACGCGAAAGCGGGTGGAGGATCCGTCGCGCGTTCGAACCACGGTTTTCCCTCGGCGGCCATACCTTCGAGAATGCGGAGCGTGTGGGAGAACCCAGCGGCGTCGAGGTTGATATCCGATGCCTCGGCCTGCGGTTCCTCGTCCCCTTGGTCGTGAACGGGAGTGTCGGACACCGGGATGCTCTTGGCCGGTCCGTTGGTCAGCGTGATGTTCAGGGTGTACCGCCGTGCGCTCTTGATCTGCACCCGGACGGAGGAAAGCGCCTCGAAGCGGTAGTTGTCCCGTTCGCTGCGGTGCCACCGTGCCCGCTCGAAGTCGAGTTTGGCCGTGGCCTCCCGCACTCCTTCGTTGGTGACCAGGAAGACCCTGATCTCGTACTTTGAGTGGCGCCAAGGTCCTCCCCGCACGCTGGCCGACTTGCAGGGACGGTCCGCTGTCGGGAGGAAAGCGTGGGTGGTGACCTCAGACCAGGCCAGACGATGGTGTTTCAGGGCCTCGTTGAGGATCAGGGTCTTGTCCGCGTTCAACCAGGCCTCCATCTCCGTTTCCGTGGGCATCAGTGCTTCGAGCTTGCCCTTCCACCGTTCGTACTCGGCTTTCCGTGCGGTGAGGACATCCTCCTGCTCCCGGTTCTCCTCCTTGTAACGACGGTGTTCACTGTGGATCCTCAACCACAGGGGAATCGCGAACCTGCCGGCGACCACGGCGAGGAGGACACAGCCCACGGTTGAGACCGGTGACTCCTGGAACGCGATACTGAGGGCTGTCATGGTCGCCGCCGCCGAGAGCAGACACAGGATCACGCATCGTGCTTTGGCCGCCGTTCCCACTGCGTGGATTTCGTCAGGCTCCAGCGGCAGGCCCTTGGTCCAGCGTCGACGAACATCGCGCACCATGAACCGGATCAGCCAGTTCACTGCTCCGTTGCGAACACTGCTCTCCCGGTAGACACGGGCGACCTCATCACGCAGAGACCGGCGTACGCCGATGGTCTGGCTGAGCCACTCGTCCCTGTTCTCCGGTTCGGGGGCGTACTTGGCGAAGTAGTGGTCGAACGCGCGCTCCACATGATCAGCGAAACCGCGCTCGGGCGGACCCGTGCGCGAGCGTCGGTAACCGTACTCCTGTTCCTTGGCGAGCCTGCGCCGGTGCTTGTGGTTCCAGAAGGCGATGTGCCAACCTGCGGCGGGCCCGAAGACGAGCATCGCGAAGCAGGAAATCAGCGACAGCAGGCTCCCCTGGGCCAAGGCGGACTTCATCATGACCGTGACAGGGAACAGGAACGTGCTCGCCAGGATCAGACCTCCGAAGATATCCCGGAGGGCGGTGGATTTCGGCTTGGGCCTCCCGGCCCTGGCCCCGGCGGGTACGGGTTCGAAGTAGACCCAGGCCCGGTCGACCCTTTCGTGGGCGTGTTGCTCCAGTTTGGCGCCCTCCCGGATCTGGTGCCACACACCCTGCTTCATACTTCCGGTGAGTACCAGACCGAGATGGCGCAGAATCAGGTCGCGCTGCACGGTGGGCAGAGCGTCCAGGCGAATCATCGTGTCGGCCGGGTCTCCACCGGAGCCGTCCACGCAGGACAGGAGTCCGAAGACGATGTCCAGGCCCCGCCACCACTCGTTACGTCCTAACGGTGTCCGCCGCCGGGCTGACAGCTCTGCCAGGACCGCGCGGTCCTCCTTGGTGAGATCCCGGTAGGAGCGCTTACTGAGGATGGCCAGAGCCCGATGAAAATGGATCTCCGGGCCGTCGAATCCGCGCGCGTAGGCTCGCTCGAGGTGCTCCCTCGCTTTGACTGGGACTCCGTCCGCGAGGTAACGGCACCCGACTTCGTAATCACGCTCAGGCGGGTCGTCGGGGCCCACTACGTAAATGACGGAGTCGTGCACATGGCCTGCCTGGACCCCGACGTGGGAGCCGGACGCAGCCGTGTTGGCGGTATCAGGCCCGCTCATGAGAGCCCCTTCACCGCGGTGATCAGCGTCGCGACCTGCGCGGCCAGCGACGCCAGGTCGCCGAGCAGGCCCCGCAGGCGCTTCAGGGCCAGGACCGAGGCCTTCCTGCTCTCGGGTGTCCCCTCCTCGATCCCCTTGTCGGCGATGTCGATCTCGGCCGACGCCGCCTCGTGGGTGTCCTCGTCGATGCGTCCCGCCGAGCGCTCCCGCGCCAGTTTCTCCCTGAGGGCAGCGAGTTCGTCCGCGATCCCGGCTCCGCCGGCCCCGGGCGCAGTGAAGGACACGTGGAGCGTGCTGTCGCGCACGTGGCCCGCCTGGACACCGACACTTCCGTAGGCGGTGTTGGTGACATTGCCTCCGTCACCGGAGTTGCTGTCCTTGCGCATGGTGGGGGACTCCTTCTGTCCGATGAGTTCTTCCGCGAGGTCCAGGGCGAAGGCCGCGGCGTTCGCGGCGGCGACCGGCTGCCATTCGCGGTNCGTCGGCCCGGTCGCTGATGCCGCGCACGATCGCCACCGGTGCGCCGCTCAGGTGTCCGGCCTGGGCGACTCCGGCGCCCTCCATCTCGATGGCCAACGCGTCGTTGTAGGTCTGCCTGATCCACTCGGCCTCGCGTGAGACCCGGGAGTTCTGCACGATCTCCCCGGCGGCGATGGGGCCCAGGTGCGCCTGAGGGCGCGGCCTCTCCGGCGGCGCGTGCCGGGACCATGCGCCGAGCCTGGCCAGGTGCGCGGCCGTCTGGGCGATGCCGTGCGGTGACTCCCACGCGCGGGGCCGGGCCCTGAGGCCATCGTCTTCGCTGGTTCCGCCGTGGTAGGCGTACACGTGCGTCGCCACGACCACGTCACCCAGGGGAGGCGTGTCCCACAGGGCTCCGGCCACCCCCACGAAGAGCACCGCGGCCGGTGAGAACTCCTGGACGGCCCGCTCGACCAGCACCGCGGACGACTGGTTGCCCTTGCCGGTGAGGCCGAGGACGACACGGCCATGGTCGCCGGGCAGTGTGCCGATCTCGAACCGGGTACCCCGGTCGTGCTGGTACGACTCGGGGGAGCGGAGCCGCTCCCGCACGGCCTTGTATTCCAGGTTCAGAGCGGTCAGCACCACTACGAGGTCGTCGCTCATTCTTCGTTCTCGTTCCGGCTCGGGGACAGGGGCCGCATCATCGGAGGGCGCAGTACCTGTTGGGGGCCTGCTCGGAAGAGGCGCGCGGGGCGTCCCTTGGTCACGCGCCGGTCCGAGACGACCGGGGTGAGGAAGCCCGTCACCGCCTGGACCTTGCGGTAGAAGTTGCGCGGGTCGAGTTCGAACCCCCACACCGCCTCGTAGACCCGTTGCAGTTCGGCGATGGTGAAGGTCTCGTCGCAGAAAGCTGTGGCCAGCGAGGTGTGCTCGATCTTCGAGCGGGCGCGCTCCAGCCCGTCGTCGAGGATCTGCCGGTGGTCGAAGGCGAGCCGTCCGCGGCCCGAGGAGAACTCCTCGACGGGTCGCCAGGAGGCCGCCGAGGCGTCGGTACCGGCTTTGGGTTCGGGCAGGCCGGGTGCGATGGCGAGGTAGGCGACGGAGACGATGCGTCCTCGCGGATCCCGGCCGGGGCTTCCGTAAGCGCCTAACTGCTCCAGGTGGAGTTCCGTCGCGTCGAGGTTGGCTTCTTCGCGCAGTTCCCGACAGGCGGCGTCGAAGACGTCCTCGCCGGAATCGGCGATGAACCCGCCGGGGAGGGCCAGTTCGCCTTTGTGGGGGTCGATGCCTCTTTCGATGAGGAGGACGTGAAGGGCTGAGGACCGCAGGGTCAGGATGACCAGGTCAACGGTCAACAGCACAGGGGGTGGTTGCCAGGTTTCGTTCGGCATGCGCTGATCTTAGCTTCCTGTCAGTTCGACAGGAAGACTTTTTGGAAAATGGTTCTCATGGTTCTTGATTGGCCTGTGTGGTTTATGTTTGTAGTGATTTGCAAGTTATTCATTGATTTGGAGCTCATCTCAAAAGCCGTCGGTGTGCTTGGCCGGGAAGGTGGAGGCCTTGCGTTCCCAGCGCACGTTCAACGTGCGGTAGGAGCCCGGCCAGGCGATTGAGCGCTCGATCGTGTACCGGTGGCGGCCCAGCCGCTGGGAGGACTCGACGCCGGGTCGGGCGAGGCGCACGCCGATCCCGCGTTCGCGCAGCCAGCGGCGCCGGTCACGGGAGCGGTAGGCCTTGCCTCCGACCACGCCAAGCTCCGCTCACCTGGTGAGCGGGCCATCGCCCAGCTCAAGAACCGGGACATCCTGCGCCGGCTGCGGTGCTGCTCGCACCGGGCCGGTGAGATCACCCGAGCCGTGCTCGTGCCTCAACTCCGCGAGACAGGATGAAAAGCGCTCAATGAAGAGCCTGGTGTGTGCCGGGTCGCCCGGGCCCCGCGCCACACCGCGGAGGAGCCGCTGGCCTCTACGACGCGTCCACGGCGATCGTGGGGGCGCTGTCCGACCGCCTCCGGCTCCGTGGCGCACTCCCGTCGCCGCCGGGTGGGAGGGCGCCTCAGCGGCGGTCGGACCACGCCCTCCACAGGGCGGCGTAG
>NZ_ANBC01000873.1 GCF_000341125.1 Nocardiopsis lucentensis DSM 44048
AGGACCACGACCCGGTCGGCCTCGGCCGCCTGGGTCAGCCGATGGGCGACCACCAGCCCGGTGCGGCCGTCCAGGGCACGGGACGCGGCCTCCTCCAGCTCACGCGCGCCCGCGCTGCCCGCGTCGGCGGTCGCCTCGTCCAGGACCGCGATCGGGCGGTCGGCCAGCACCAGGCGTGCCAGCGCGAGCTGCTGCGCCCGGGCCGGGGTCAGTGCGTGCCCGCCCGCGCCCACCACCGTCGCGACCCCGTCCGGCAGGGACTCGACCCAGGCCCGCGCCCCCACGGTCTCCAGGGCGCGCAGGAGGTCGGCCTCGCCCGCCTCGGGGCGGGCGAGGCGAAGGTCCTCGGCGAGCGGACCGGCGAACACGTGCACTTCCTGGCTGACCAGCGTGACCGCCTGACGCGCCGCCGCCGGTCCGGTGCCGGCCAGATCGAAGCCGCCCACCCTCAGCGAGCCCTCCGCGGCGGGGTGGACCCCCGCGACCAGCTTGGCCAGGGTGGACTTGCCCGCGCCGCTCGCCCCGACCAGGGCCACCCGCTCCCCGGGCCGCACCTTGAGGTCGACACCGGACAGGACCGGGGTTCCCGGACGGTAGGAGTGGCCCACCCCCGACAGGACGAGCGAGCCGTCCGGAGTGGGGAGGGGGCCGGGTTCGGGCTCGGCGGGCAGGTCGCACACCCCGATCATCCGGGCCAGGCTCGCGCGCGCCTTCTGGGCCTCGTCGGCCAGCCCCAGGGCCGTGTTGATCGGGTTGAACAGGTTCTGGAAGTACAGCGCCGCGGCGGTCGCGGTCCCGATCGTGGCCATGTTCCGGTCCACGAGCCAGAACCCGGCGACGAGTACACCGGAGAGCCCGACGAACTCCGCCAGGTTGAGGTTGCTGAAGAACCGCGTGGCCACGCCCGTCCCGGCCACGGCCAGGTCGGCGGCCCGCTGCGATGACGTCCCGACGCCCCGGGTGTGCGCTTCGGCCAGGCCGAGGGCCCGCACGGTCCGCGCGCCGCTGATCGTGCCGAGCAGGCGGTGCTGGCGTGCGCCCACCGCGCGGCGGTGCTCGTCGTACACCGGCGCGGCCCCGCGCTGGTAGCGGCGCAGCGCGATCACCTGGACCGGCACCGACAACAGCGCCGCCAGCAGGAACCGCCAGTCCAGCAGCGCCAGGGCGCCCAGGGTGAGGACGATGGTGAGCACCGCCTGGGCCAACTGGGGGAAGGCGTCCCGCACGGACCGGGTCACCGCCGTGACGTCTCCGGTGACCCGGGAGGTCAGGTCACCGGACCCGGCCAGCTCCACGCGTTCCAGCGGCAGTCGCAGCGCCCGGTCGACGAACCGCTCGCGCAGCTCGGCGACCACGTCCTCACCCAGGCGCGCCACCCCGGCGATTCCCAACGCGTTGCCGGCGCCGCTGACCACGGCGACGGCCACCAGCGCGACGACCGGTACGACCAGCGCCTCGGGTCCGGTGCCGGCCACGACGGCGTCGACGACACGGCCGAGGATCGCGGCGGTGGCCAGGCCCACGGCGGTGGCGCCGGTGAGGGCGCCCAGGGACCAGAGCGCCGTGGCCCAGCGCTCGCGCAGCAGGGCCGCGACGGCCTCCCGGACACGGGCGGCCGTCGCGGTGGGCAGCAGGTGGTCCGCGCTCACGCGAGCACCGCCCTTCGGTAGGAGTCGCTGTCGCGGGCCAGGTCGGCGTGGCTTCCGCGGGCCGTCACGGTGCCCTCCTCCACCAGCAGGACGGTGTGGGCCGCCTCCAGCAGAGCGGGGCTCGTGGTGATCAGGACGGTGGTCCGGCCCCGGCGCATCGCCGCCACGCGTTCGGCCACGCGTGTCTCGGTGACCGTGTCGACGGCGGTGGTCGGGTCGTGCAGGACCAGCACCGACGGGTCGGCGGCCAGTGCCCGGGCGAGTGCGACACGCTGGCGCTGACCGCCCGACAGCGACCGTCCCCGTTCGGTCAGTTCGGTGGCCGCCCCGTGCGGCAGCGCGGAGGCCACCTCGTCGGCGGTGGCCGCGGCCAGGGCGTCCTCCACCGATCCCGACGCGGCGACGGCCACGTTGTCGGCCAGCGACGCCTCGAACAGCGCGGCGTCGTGTTCGCCGACCAGGACCGCGCGGCGCAGATCGGTCAGAGCGAGCTTGGTCGTGTCCACCCCGTCGACCTCGACCGTCCCCCGCTCGGGGTCCACGTCGCGGGACAGGCAGGCGATCAGGTCGGCGGCGGCCGCCGGGTCGGGGGCGACCACGCCGACCAGGCTCCCGGGGGCGATGTCGGCGTCCACACCGCGCAGTGTGGAGTGGTGGAGGTCGCGCAGGCGCACGGCGCCCTCGGGCGCCGCGGGCAGGGTGGCGGTGCCGTCGGTTACCGCCCACGGCGCGTCGAGCACCTCGGCGACCCGGTCGGCCGAGGCCCGCGCCCGGGCGAGCACGCCGTTGACGAAGCCGAGCCCCCGGAAGGGGCCGTGGAGGTACTGGGCCAGGCCCACGGCGGCGACCAGGCCGCCGACGCTGATGTCGCCCCGCATGGCCAACACCGCCCCGGCCAGGGCCACGGCCGCGATGAAGCCGCCGGTCAGCGCCAGCACGGCTCCGTCGTGCCCGGCTTGGGCGCGGGAGGCGTGGAGCGCGGCGGTCAGGGAGGCGCGGCTGGTGGCGCGGTAGCGGTCCGCGGCGGCGGCCTCGGCGCCCAACCCCTTGACCACGCGCAACCCCGCGACCAGGTCGGCGGCGGTACCGGAGGCCCGGGCGGCGCGCTCCTGCTCCCCCTCGCTGCGGCGGGCCAGCGGTCGGCCGACCAGGTGGGTGAGGTAGAGCAGCGGCGGTGTGCCCAGCAGCACCAGCAGTCCCAGGGGGACCGACACACGCAACAGCGCGGCGGCGCTGACCACCAGACCGGCCGCGCACGCCACCGCCACGGGGATCCGTCCCACGGCCTGCCCGACCCGTTCGGCGTCGCCGGAGGCGATGTTGGTCAGGGCGCCGGGCAGACGACCGCGCTCGGCGCCGCCGCGCGGGTCCAGGACCCGGCGGGGCAGCCGCAG
>NZ_ANBC01000874.1 GCF_000341125.1 Nocardiopsis lucentensis DSM 44048
TCCGGGCGCCGAACCGGTAGCTGAACGACAAGGCGACGAACACGGCGGCGAGTGCCGCCAGCCAGCCCAGCAGGGCGCTGCCGGATCCGGTGGTCACGGCGCGGTCGATGATCACACCGATGACGACCGGTACCAGAGCCTCGCCCGTCTGGTGGCCCGCGGCCAGGACGGAGGCCCCGGCCACACGGCGGCGCTGTCCTTTGAGGGCGCCCCGCAGTACGGCGCGTCCAGACGCGCTCACGAGGCGGGCCCGGTGCGCGATATCCGATGATCCCGTCTCCGGCGGCCGGGCATCGCGGCGCGCATAGGGGTCCTCCTCGGTTCGGGACGGCGTCCAGTAAAGCAAGGCTTGCCTAACAGGGCAACTCCGGGAAGTCCCGAGAGCGCGGGGTCCCGACGGTCCGCCGGGGCGGGACACGGCCCCCGCGCGGGCCCTGGAACACCGGCCGGTACCCTTCCCCGATGGCTGTGACACGCGATCTCCGGGCCCTCTGGCCCGCCGGGCTCACCGCGTCGGCGCTGTGGGTCGGCTGCTCCCACGCCCATGACCTCCTGGGCGGTATCGGCCCGCAGTTCAACCGCGTCCTCGGTTACGCGGTGCCGCGGACGATCCCACCGGCGCTCTGGGATCGGCCCTCTCCCTGGCCCCTCCTGCTCGTGGCCGCCTCGACCGCGGTCCTGCTCGTGGCCTACCTGCTCGTCGCCTCGCTCATGCCCACCGGGCCCTCCGTGCCCCGCGCGCACCGTCTCCCGGCCCTGTGGTTCGCCGCCGTCGCGGCCGGGGCCATCGCGAGCCTGACGGCTCTGGCCGGGGTGGTCGCGGCGGACCCCGCCATGGACTCGGTGGCGTTCGCCGTCCTCGCCGACGAGGCCCCCTTCACGGGGGCCTACTGGGGGCTGCTGTGGGGATGGCTGCCCGCGCTCCTGGCCCGGAGGGCTCCCGGCGCGCCTCCCCCGGCCTCCGGTGAGGCGGCGACCGACCGGATCGTCCTGGCGGTCCTGCTCGTGCTGACCGCGCTCCTGTCCGCCGTCGTCTCCGCCGCGGGCGCGCGCGACTTCCGGGAGCGGCTCGGCGAGCAGTTCCCGGAGCGGGGCGCCCAGGACACGAGCGACTCCCCGGCGCCCGAGGCCACCGCGTCCGCCGAGACGGAGCCCGTCCCGCTGCCCGAGGTGGCCCCCGGAGCCGCCGAACCCGACCCCGCCTGGTGCGGACCGGACCAGAGCACGCTGCGTCCGGAGGGCCGCCCGGTCTCCGCGACCGGCCACCGGGGGCTCCCGGTGCGGCTCACGAACGACTCCGACGAGCCCTGCGTCCTGAACGGCTATCCCGACGTGGCCTTCGCGGACGAGAGGGGGGAACTGCCCGGGGTGACGGTCGTGCGGGGAAGGTCCTTCATGGCCGAGGACGCCGGTGCCGTGGAACTGAGCGTGCCGCCGGGCGGCACGGCGGAGTTCGTGCTCGGCTGGGACGCGATGGCCACGGCGGGCGCGCGCGTCGCCTCTGTCCTGTACGTCGCGCCGCACGCCGGGATGGTCCGCGAGTCCTGGCCGGTCCCCACCGACATCGCCGAGGGCGGCGAGGTCGCCGTGACGGCGTGGCGGTTGGTGACCGTCGACTGAGGTCCTAGGCCCTCGGGTTGCGGGCCAGGACGAGGTCGGTGAGCTCCTGGCTGGGGAAGTCCATCACCACGACCCCGGTCCGGTGCGCGGTCGAACCCCGCAGGTGGTCCAGGGCGTGCTCGTTCACCCCCCACAGGCCGAACGCGCCCCAGGCCACCTCGCGCGGGTTGGCCCACGGGGCGCCGCTGCCGCTGAGGTGGTTGACGTACAGGATGTCCTCCGGACCCGAGGCGGCGGCGCCGAAGTGGGCGCGCGCCTTCTCCCACTTGTCGGGGATGTCGAACAGGGTGGGCACCCGGTAGTCGTCCTGGATGTCGAGGGCGGGGCCGTTCCACCGCACGCCGTAGTCGCGCGTGGCCGCGAAGTCCTGCACGATCACGATCCGTCCCCGCGCCTCACCCAGGCTGGGCACGCGGTCGCCGCCCCGCTCCCCGGGAACCCACAGGTGCGCGGCGAGCAGGTCGCGGGTGTCGGGGTCGTGCTGTATGTAGTGGTCCAGGGTCTCCTCGTAGGTGCGGGTGTTCTCCTCCTCCGTGTGCTCCTTCTTCATCCGCATCAGCACCGTCTCGGCGGGGTGCCTTGCGAGGAAGGCGCTGACGTCGCGCACGACGTCGGTGAAGTTGAGGTGCAGGTACTCGGCGCCGTGGTGGATGGTGAACGCGTCCCGGTAGTGGCGCGTGCGCACGTCCAGGAAGCGCACACCGGAGTCGAGCTGGCCGGTGAGCGTCAGGTCCTGCGTACGCGACCACACGCTGCCGGTCCACGCGCCGCTGTCGTGCGTTCCGGGCAGCGACATCGAGGTCACAGGGGTGGTGTCGGGCAGGCGCCCCATCCAGGAGGTGCGCGTGGCGGCGGCCGGGGCCGCGGACGCGGGCGGGGGAGCGGCCAGGAGGCCGACGGCGGCGGTCAGCGCGGCGCCCAGCACGGCGCGTCGTCGGGGGATGGACGGCATGGGGGGTGTCCTTCGCCGGTGGGGGACGGGCGGACCGCGCGGTCCGCCCCGGTCGCCGTCCACCCTGGCACGCGTCGGGGCCCGTGGCCATCCTCCCTACGCGTGAAGGAGGGGGAGGGCGCGAGGCCGGGGTGATCGCCGAGGCCATGCCGGGCTCGGCCGAGGTCGCGCGGCGGCCCCCGGCCACGGTCGTGTCGGTCGGCGCCCCGGTGTCAGGCGGAGGGGGTGCGCTCGCCGAGGGCCAGGGCCGTGGTGGCGGTGACCAACTGGTCGAGGCACGTCCGCTCGGCGGCCTCGTCCGGCTCCGCCAGGTGCTGGTTGATCATCCCCTCCAGCCCGCAGAGGAGGAAGCGGGCCACGGACTCGGCGGGTGCGGCGAACGTCACCCCGTGCCGGCGGGCGATGGCGGTCAACAGCTCCGCGGCCACCGCGTACATGTTGGCGTTGTGCTCGGCGATGGCGGCGCGCAGCGTGGGGTCCCGCAGGGACTGGACGCACAGTTCGATCCACAGCAGCTTCTCCGCCGTGTCCTCGCGCACGTCGCGCCACAGCTCGGCGACGGTGTCGGCGACGTCCTCGCGAAAGCTCCTCCCGCCCGTCCGCTCGGCGGTGGGCCGGATCCGTTCCACGACCCGGCGGCTGAGTTCGTCCATGATCGCCCGGGTGAACTCGGCCTTGGAGCCGAACACGTAGTGGACGGTCATCTGCGCCACGCCCAGCTCCGCCGCGATCGCCCGGGTGCTGCCCGCCGCCGCCCCCTCCCTGGTCATCAGGTCGATCGCCGTGTCGATGAGCTGGGAGCGCCGTTGCGCCGCGGGGACGTGTGCCATGGCGCCCATCGTACCGAGAACCCCGCCCCTACTTGTCACCGTGACTTGGTCATGTAACTTGGTCATGCGACAAAGTCAGTCGCATTCCTTGAATCCGAAGGGGAACCCGTGACATCCACACCGACGCTCGCCCCGATTCCCGAGCCCCAGGGCCTGCCCCTGCTCGGCCACACCCTGGAGATCGCCGGACAGCGCGGATTCGTCGGCGGCCTGACCCGGATGCACCGGGAGGCCGGCCCGATCATCCGTGTCCGCGTGCCCGGGGAGGAGTTCCTCAGCGTGACCGGTGCCGACCTGGTGGCCGAGGTCTGTGACGAGACCCGGTTCCGCAAGGGCGTCCACGACGCCCTGCTGTTCCTGCGCACCATGGTCGGCGACGGACTGTTCACCGCCTTCAGCGACGAACCCAACTGGCGCAAGGCCCACGACATCCTCATGCCCGCCTTCTCCCTGGGGGCGATGCGCGACTACCACGACACGATGCTCGACGTCGCGCGCGGCCTGCTCGCGAAGTGGGACCGGGCGGGCGACGAGCCCGTCGACGTGGTCGGCGACATGACCCGGCTCACCTTCGACACCATCGGCCGCTGCGGCTTCGGCTATGACTTCGGCTCCTTCGACCGCGACGACCTGCACCCCTTCGTCACCGCCATGGCGGGGAGCCTGGGGTACGCGCAAAAGCGCGGCACCTACCTGCCCGGCACCGAACCCCTCCACGTCCGGGCGAACCGTTCCTTCCAGGCCGACGTCGCCTACATGAACACCACCGTCGACGAGGTGATCGGACGGCGCCGCCGGTCGGGTGACACCGACACCTCCGACCTGCTCGGACGGATGCTGCACACCCCGGACCCGGTGACCGGCGAACTCCTGGACGACGTCAACATTCGCAACCAGGTCATCACCTTCCTCATCGCCGGACACGAGACCACCAGCGGCGCCCTGTCCTTCGCGCTGCACTACCTCACCAAGCACCCCGAGGTCCTCGCCCGTGCCCAGGCCGAGGTGGACGCGCTGTGGGGCGACACCGACCGGCCCGAGCCCACCCACGCCGACGTGGGCCGGCTCCCGTACGTCCGCCAGATCCTCAACGAGTCCCTGCGGCTGTGGCCCACCGCGCCCGCCTTCTCCGTGGAGCCACTGGAGGACACCGTGGTCGGCGGTCGGCACCGCGTGGCCGCGGGCACCCCCCTCGTCGTCTTCATCCCCGGACTGCACCGGGAACCGGAATGGGGCGACAACGTCGAACTCTTCGACCCCGACCGCTTCACGCCCGAACGCGCCGAGGCCCGGCCCCCGCACGTCTTCAAGCCGTTCGGCAACGGGGAACGCGCCTGCATCGGCCGCCAGTTCGCCCTGCACGAGGCGGTCATGGTGCTGGGGCTGCTCATCCACCGCTACCGGTTCATCGACCACGCCGACTACGAGCTCAAGGTCAAGGAGACCCTGACCGTCAAGCCCGACGGGTTCACCCTGCGGCTGGCGCGCCGCACCGGAGCCGACCGTGCGCGGGCCGCGGCCCC
>NZ_ANBC01000875.1 GCF_000341125.1 Nocardiopsis lucentensis DSM 44048
TGTACGGCTCCAACCTCGGTACCTGCGCCGCGATCGCCCGCGACCTGGCCGAGGACGCCGCCGAGCACGGCTTCGCCCCCACCACCGCCACCCTCGACCAAGCCGTCGACCGCCTCACCCGCGACGCGGGGCCCGTGCTCGTCGCCACCGCCTCCTACAACGGCAGGCCCACCGATGACGCGGCGGAGTTCGTCGACTGGCTGGAGGGACTGGAGCCCGGCTCCCTGGACGGCGTCGAGTACGCCGTGCTGGGCGTCGGCGACCGCAACTGGGCGGCCACCTACCAGCGCGTCCCCACGCTCATCGACGACCTCCTGCACGCGGCCGGCGCCACCCGCCTGGGGCCACGCGGCGCGGCCGACACCTCCGGTGACTTCTCCGCCGCCGTGGACGCCTGGACGGCGGCGACCCGGGCACTCCTCCTCGACCGCCACGGCGAGGAGACCGCCGGTGCGCCCGCCCAGGACACGGACGCGACCGACGCCGACCTGCCGCCCTACACCGTGGCCGATGCCGCGGCCTCGGCCGAGGACCAGCTCGCCCACCACCACGGACTGCGGCCCATGCGCGTGCTGGAGTCGCGCGAACTGGTCGACACCGACCACCTCCTGGGCCGATCCAAGCGGTTCGTTCGCCTGGAACTGCCCGAGGGCCTCGCCTACCGGACCGGAGACCACCTGGCCGTCCTGCCGAGCAACGCCCCCGACCTGGTGCGCCGTGTCGCCGACCGCCTCGGCCTGGACCTTCGGCGCACGGTGCGGATCACGCCCCGGCGCCGGACCCGCGGCGCCCTGCCCGTCGACCGCCCGCTCACCCTGGAACGGCTGCTGTCGGACTACGTCGAACTCCAGGCGCCCGCCACCCCGGCCCAGATCGCCGTCCTGGCCGACCACACCCCCTGCCCGCCCGAACGCCGCCCCCTCCTGGAGCTGGCCGGGCTGTCCGACGACGACTTCGCCGAGCGGGTGACGCGGCCCGGGGTCAGCGTCCTGGACCTGCTGGAGGACCACCCCGCCTGCCAGCTCCCCCTGGAGCACTACCTGGGGATGCTCCCCGAGCTGCGCCCCCGGCGCTACTCGATCTCCTCCTCCGCCAACGCCAGCCCGGACGGCGTCGACCTCATGGTCGCCGCGCTCACGGGCCCCCACCGCCGCGGCCGGGGGACCTACCGGGGGACGGCCTCGCACCACATGGCCCGCCTGGCCCCCGGTGACACCGTGTGGGCGCGCGTCCTTCCCTGCGCCGACCGGTTCCGGCCGTCCAGGGACGGCACCCCGCTGATCATGGTCTGCGCCGGCACCGGTCTGGCGCCCTTCCGTGGCGCGGTCGCCGACCGGGTCCACGCGGGCGAGTACGGAGCGGCCCTGCTCTACTTCGGGTGCGACCACCCGGACGTGGACTTCCTGCACCGGGAGGAGTTGGCGGCGGCCGAGCGGTCCGGCGCGGTCAGCCTCCGTCCCGTCTTCAGCGAGGCGCCGGTCGACGGCGCACGGTTCGTGCAGCACCGCCTCGCGGCCGAGGCCGCCGAGGTCTGGTCACTGCTCCAGGAGGGCGGCCGCGTCCACGTGTGCGGGGACGGGCGCGCCATGGCGCCCGGGGTGCGCGACGCGCTCGTGCGGATCCACCGGGAGATGACGGGCTCCGATCCGGCCGGGGCGGAGCACTGGTTGGCGGACCTCGTCGCCTCCGAACGGTACGTGGAGGACGTCTGGTCGGGATGATCGCCCAGGTCAAGGCGAATGCGGCGGGGGTCGTACATATGAGCGGCGGCCCCCTGTCGCGGTCGCGCCGTCCGGGTTACCGTGGATCGTATGAGCCTTGAGCTGCCGACCGACCGACTCCTCATCCGGGAGTGGGAGCTGGACGACGCGGAGGCGGCCCTGCGCATCTACGGGGCCGAGGAAGTCGCGCGCTGGCTGACGCCGGAGTGGCAACCGGTGACCGACATCGACGCGATGCGCTCGGTACTGCACGCCTGGATCGAGGCGGGTCCCAACCTGACCCCGCCCGCGGGCCGGTGGGCGGTCGTGCGCGTCTCCGACGGCGAACTCGTGGGAGGGCTGTCACTCAAACTGCTCCCGCCCTTCGAGGAGGACTTCGAACTCACCTGGGCGATCCGTCCCGACCTGTGGGGCCAGGGGTACGCGAGCGAGGCCAGCCAGGCCATCTCCGACTGGGCCTTCAAACAGGGCATCGAGGAGCTCTTCGCGGTCGCGCGGCCGGACAACGAGCGGGCGATCTCGGTGGCGCGCCGACTCGGCATGGAGTGGGTCGGCGAGACCGAGAAGTACTACGGTATGCGTCTTCAGGTGTTCCGCATGCGCCCCACCTGACCGACACGGCCGCGGGC
>NZ_ANBC01000876.1 GCF_000341125.1 Nocardiopsis lucentensis DSM 44048
GCGTTCTCACGCCCTGGCGAACATCGGCGGGTCCAGCCGGGCGAACCCCTCCTGGCGGTGGTACGGCGAGCGGGGGTAGGGCGGCTCCTGGTGGCTGACGGCGTCCAGGCGCGCCACCTGCGCGGGGGTCAGGTCCCACCCGACCGCGCCCAGGTTCTCGCGCAGCTGGTCCTCATCGCGCGCGCCGACGATCACGGAGGAGACCGTGGGCCGGCGCAGCAGCCAGTTCATCGCGATCTGGGGGACGGTGCGGCCGGTCTCCTCGGCGATCTCGACCAGGACGTCGACCACGTCGAACAGGAGCTCCTCGTCCACGGCCGGTCCGAGGGAGGCGGTCCGGTGCAGGCGGCTGCGCTCGGGCAGCGGTGCGCCGCGACGGATCCGCCCGGTCAGCCGACCCCACGCCAGCGGGCTCCACACCAGTGCGCCCACCCCCTGGTCGGCGGCCAGCGGCATGAGTTCCCATTCGTATTCGCGGCCGACGAGCGAGTAGTAGACCTGGTGGGCGACGTACCGGGGCAGGCGCAGGCGGTCGGCTGCGGCCAGCGCCTTCATCAGCTGCCATCCCGCGTAGTTGGACACGCCCACGTAGCGGACCTTGCCGTCGCGCACGAGGGTGTCCAGCGCGGACAGGCTCTCCTCGACCGGAGTGGCGGCGTCGAATCCGTGCAGCTGGAGCAGGTCGACGCGGTCGGTGTCCAGACGGCGCAGCGCCCGTTCGGTGCCGTCGATGATCCGTGAGCGCGACGTGCCCGCGTCCTGGGGGCCCTCGCCCATGGGCAGGCCGAGCTTGGTGGAGATGAGCGCCCGGTCACGGCGGCCGCGCAGGGCCGCGCCCAAGGCCTCCTCTGCGGCGCCGTCGGAGTAGACGTCGGCGCTGTCGAACAGGGTCACCCCCGCCTCCAGGGCGATGTCGACCAGGCGGCGGGCCTGGCGGTGGTCGCCTGTGCCCCACTCGCCGAACAGCGGACCCCGGCCGGCGAAGGTTCCCGTGCCCAGACTCAGCTCGGGCACGCGCAGACCGCTCGCGCCCAGGGTTCGGTACTGCATGACGATCCTCCCACTCGAGCTCTAACGGGACACTAGTTCCGTTAGTATGAAGCGCACGCTAGCATGAAACGCGAGTTAACGGAACAGGAGTCCCTTTAATGGCGAGGGGTGAGGAGCCGGGCACCGTACGGCCCGGTGGGAGGACGGCGCGCGTGCGCGCGGCGGTGCTCCGCGCGGCGGGTGACGCGCTGGCCGAGCACGGAGTGGACCGGCTCGACCTGGCCGACGTGGCCAGGCGCGCCGAGGTCGGCAGGACGACCGTCTACCGCCGCTGGGGGAGCGTGCCCGCCCTGGTGGCCGACCTGTTGGAGGACATGGCCGAGCAGTCCCTGCCCAGGGCGGAGACGGGATCGCTGCTGGAGGACCTGACCGCCAACGCCCGCCTCGTGCGCACCACCCTGGCCGACCCCCGCCAGGGAGCGCTCTTTCGGGCCGTGATCGCCGCCGCCACCTGCGATGACCGGACCGCGCGGGCACTGCACCGGTTCTACGCCACCCGTATCGGGGAGTGGGCGCCCTGCGTGGACGCGGCCGTCGAGCGCGGGGAGGTGCCTCGGGGCACCGACGCCCGGGAGGTGGTTCGCGCGGTCTCGGCGCCGCTGTACTACCGCGCGCTCATGAGCGGCGACCCCCTGGACGAGGACAGCGCGCCGCGTGCGGCCCGGGCCGCGTTCGAGGCGGCCAGGGCCGGTGCGTACGTGCGCTCGTGAGGGGGCGGCCGTCCAGGCGACGCTCACCCGGGTCCGGGCGCGTCCAGGTTCCACGCGGCGGGCAGGTCCGCGTCGCAGAACACGCACGCGTAGAAGTCGTCCTTGACGAGGTTGCGCTCACCGCACTCCGGGCAGCGCCGGAAGACGAACGGCGACGTCAGACCGTCGGGACGGCCGATCCCGGCCCGGTCCAGAGCGGCGGCCACGGCCGGCCAGCAGTCGGGGTCGGGGCAGTACCCGGTCGACTGGTTGCTCACCTCGACCACGCGCCAGCCGTCCCCGCGCCGCCCGAAGGTCATCTCCCCGGCGGCCAGGACCCGCTCCCCTCCGGCGCAGACCACGTGCTCACCTCGCCGGGGAGCGAGGCGGAGCACACCGTCGACCCCGACGACGAAGGTGAACGGCTCCTCCCGCTCACCGGGTGCGCGCGTGGCCAACCACGCGGCCAGGTCGTCCGGTCCGCCCACGGGCTGACCGCCCGCCCCGGCGCGGACCAGGGCGAGCGGTTCGGCGGGGCCGACGTAGGCGTACCGACGGGAGGCGGAACCGGTCACCGCTCCGCGTCCCGGCGCGCCACCGAGGCCAGGTCGGCCTCGATCAGCGCCGCGGTCTCCAGCAGGGCGGGCAGTAGGCGTTCACGGACGTCCTCCAGCGAGGACCGGGCCGCGTGCGCGGACACGTTCACGGCCGCGACCACCCGGCCGCACGTGTCGCGGACGGGCGCGGCCAGGGCGCGCAGCCCCTCCTCCAGTTCCTGGTCCACGACCGCGTAGCCGAGGTGGCGCACGCGCACCACCTCGGCGCGCAGTTCGGCGGGGTCGGTGATGGTGTGCCGGGTGAGTTTCGGGAGTTCGGTCCCGGTGAGGAAGGTGTCGAGCGCCTCGTCGTCGAACCCGGCGAGCAGGACCCGGCCCATCGACGTCGCCGCCGCGGGGAAGCGGGTGCCCACGGTGATCGCCACGGTCATGATGCGCAGCGTGGCCACCCGGGCGACGTAGACGATCTCGTCGCCGTCCAGGACGGACACCGACGCCGACTCGCGGACCCGGGCCGACAGGTCTTCCAGATGCGGTTGGGCGACGTCGGGCAGTCCCGCGGAGCACACATAGGCGTAGCCGAGCTCCAGCACGCGCGGGGTCAGGGAGAACAAACGTCCGTCGGTGCGCACATAACCCAAGTCGGTCAGCGTGAGCAGGAAGCGCCGCGCGGCGGCGCGGGTCAGGTCGGTCGCACGGGCCACGTCGCTCAGGGTCATGGACGGCCGTTCGGCGGAGAAGGCGCGGATCACCGTCAGTCCCCGCTCCAGGGACTGCACGAAGTGGGTGCCGCGGGCCGGTTCGGCTTCGGTGGACATGGGGCCTTCCTGGTCGGGTCCGGGGGGTGGGCGGGAGCGGGAACGCCCGTGGTAGCTGCGATGTTGTCATACCGTTCGACCGTCGTCACTCCCCAGGGTGAGAGGATCGGCGGGCCGTGAACACGGGTAGGACCGGCGGCGTGGAAAGTACCGGCACCGAACGAGGAGGAACGCGATGAGCGTCGACGTCCACCACATCGAGAGCGGGCCCGAGGACGCCCCGCCGCTGGTGCTCGCGGGCTCACTGGGGTCCACGGTCCGGATGTGGGAGCCCCAGGTCGAGGCGCTCTCGGCCGCGTTCCGGGTGATCCGCTACGACCAGCGCGGCCACGGGGGCACCCCCGCCCCCCGGGGGCCCTATTCCATGGCCGACCTCGGCGGGGACGTCCTGCGACTCCTGGACCGGCTGGGCGTCGAGCGCGCCCACTTCGCCGGGCTGTCCCTCGGCGGCATGGTCGGCCAGTGGCTGGGTGTCCACGCACCCGAGCGGATCGACCGCCTCGCCCTGCTCGCCACCTCGCCGTACATGGGGCCGCCGAGCGTCTGGCGCGACCGGGCCGCCGTCGCCCGGGACCAGGGGCCGGCCGCGCTCGCCGACATGGTCGTGGAGCGGTGGTTCACCCCCGGTTTCGCCAAGGAGCACCCCGAGGACGTGATCCGCATGCGCGACGGTATCGCCGCCACCGACGCCGAGGGCTACGCGGGCTGCTGCGAGGCGATCGAACACCACGACGTGCGCGACGAGCTGCCGCGGATCCAGGCGTCGACCCTGGTCGTGGCGGGCGCTGACGATGCCGGCACGCCTGCGCGCGGCCACGGCGATCTCATCGCCGAGCGTGTGCCGGACGCGCGCATGGTGGTCCTCGACGACGCCGCCCACCTGCTCTCCTGGCAGCGTGCCACCAAGGTCAACGGTCTGCTGACCGAGCACTTCACCGGCTGAGCGCGGCGGACGGGGCCGTCCCGGAGGGCGGCGCCTCCGGGACGGGCAGCTCCTCGCGGCGGGCGCGGCGGCGTTC
>NZ_ANBC01000877.1 GCF_000341125.1 Nocardiopsis lucentensis DSM 44048
TGAGGGGGTCGCGCCCGGGATGGCGCCAGGTGGCGCAGTCGACCGTGCGCGGTCCGCAGCCACGGTCGTCGTTCCAGGGGCTGACCAGCTCCAGGCCCTGGAAGAGCACCGATGCCTCCCGCTCACTGCGCACCCGGCCCCAGGGGGTGCCAAAGGACAGGATCTTCTGTGTGATCCAGTCTCCCGCGGCCGGGTCGTCGGTGACGCAGTGGGAGAAGATCACCCAGGACCCGGGCGCCAGCCGGTCCAGGAGGGCCCGCATGGCGCCGAAGGGGTCGTCCTCGTCGGGTAGGCAGTGCAGCAGGGAGACGGCCATCAGGCACACCGGGAGGTCGGTGTCGATGAGCCGCCGGGTCTCGGGCGCGTCCAGGATCCGGTCGGTGGAGCGGATGTCGTCGTGCAGGAACGCGGTTCGGCCCTCGTCGCTGATCAGCGCACGGCCGTGGACGGCCACGATGGGGTCGTTGTCGACGTAGACGACCCGGGATTCGGGGTTGGTCCGCTGCGCCACGTGGTGGGTGTTGTCGGCCGTCGGCAGGCCCGCCCCCAGGTCGAGGAACTGCTCCACGCCCCGCGAGGCCACGTACTCGACCGCGCGGGCGAGGAACGCGCGGTTGTCGTTGGCGAGGGACAGTACCTCCGGGACACGTTCCAGGAGTACGTCGCAGGCCACCCGGTCCGCCTCGAAGTTGTCCTTGCCGCCCAGCAGATAGTCGTACATGCGTGCGATGCTGGGGGTGTCCATGTCGATGTCGGGGGGGAAGCGATCGGCCATGTGCGGTCCGGGGCGCACTGACTCCTGGAGCCGGTGCGGGTCCCTGCCTCCTTCTGTGCGATGCGGGTACGGGTCGCCGGGCGCGGTGTGACCGACGGTCGTGTGCGTGGGCGTCAGCGCGGGTCACGGCGGGAGGACCGATCGCACGGGTGAGTCGGGGCGGGTGCGGGACGCGGTGGGCGACGACACCCTCATGTGGAGTGGCTGGCTCCACGACGGGGGCGGCGGAAGCGGGCACCGCGGCGGAGGCACACCCCCGCGGCTCGTTCGCGCGGTGCGGTCTCCAGGGGAATCGTAACCGCGGAACTACACACCCATCGGCGTTTTCCACAGAAAATCCGGTGCCGTTTATTCGGTTTCTTCGAAGGCGTCACTGACGCGGGAGAATACCGGCAGTCCGTCGGTGACCGCGCCCGGCGCCGCCGCCCGCACGCGGGCTCCCGCGGTCTCCGGGAAACACGGTGGTGAGGGCGGTGCGGGCGCCGACCAGAAGGCGGCCGCGGAGACAGCCGTGCCCACCTGGACGTTTTCGCGCACCCATTCCCCGTCGTTCGCCTCCGGTCCCGTTTTCGCCGGGAATGCCTCCTCCCGGCCCGCCGGGGGCCCGGCCCCCGGCGCGGAAAGCGCCGCCACCCGGTCCACGAGCGCGCGACGCTCCCGCCCCGACCACCGGGCCAGGGCGAAGGGGTCCCGGTCGGCCTCCTCGCCCAGCGCCGCCGCCGTCGCGGACAGATGGGCGCACCGGCCCTCCCACCGGTCGCACGAACAGGTGGCGACCAGGTCGGACCACCCGCGCGGCACCAGGTCCAGTCCCAGGACCTCGAAGACCCGGGCGGTGGCCGCCGGCAGTTCCCCGGCCGAGATCCGGGCACGGAACACCGGCTGCGAGGCCAGCGCCGCGCACGCGCGCTCCCACGCGGCGTCGGGCAGCACCGTGCGGATGAGGCTCACCTCGTGGACGCGGCCGCGGGCGTCGCGGACCCGGGCGAGGACCTCACCGGGCCGTACCGTCAACCGATCCACGCTGGCCCCGGGACCGCCGTCCGCCGTGCCCAGGGCCCCGGCCAGCAGGTCCGACCACGTCGCGCTCATCCGGCCACCGCCTCCGGCGCCAGCCGCACCACCTCGCGCAGGTCCTCCACCGACAGTCCGGCCAGCCACTGCTCCCCGGTGGTCACCGCGCCGTCGGCCAGCGCGCTCTTGCGCTCGATCATCTCGTCCACCCGCTCCTCCACGGTGCCCGTGCACACCAGCTTGCGCACCTGGACGTCCCGCCGCTGTCCGATCCGGAACGCCCGGTCGGTGGCCTGGTTCTCCACCGCGGGGTTCCACCACCGGTCCACGTGCACCACGTGGTTGGCGGCGGTCAGGTTCAGTCCGGTCCCGGCCGCCTTGAGCGACAGCAGGAACACCATGGGCCCGGGGGTGTCCTGGAAGCGCCGCATGAGCTCCTCCCGCTCGGCCCGCGGGGTGCCCCCGTGCAGCCACAGCACCGGAACCCCCAACCGCGAGCGCAGGTAGGGCGCCAGCCGCTCCCCGAACCTCGCGTACTGGGTGAAGCACAGCGCCTTGTCGCCCCGCGCGACGGCCTGGCCCAGGATCGCCTCCAGCCGGTCGAGCTTGCCCGATCGCCCGGCCAGCGCCGATCCGTCCCCCAGGAACTGGGCCGGGTGGTTGCAGATCTGTTTGAGCCGCGCCATGGTCGCCAGGACCAGGCCCTTGCGCTCCTTCTCGTCGGCCTCCGACATCCGCTCGGCCATGTCGTCGGTGACCGCCTTGTACAGCGAGGCTTGTTCCGGAGTGAGCGTGCACCAGGTCCGCATCTCGAACTTCTCCGGCAGGTCGGCGATGATCGACCGGTCGGTCTTGAGCCGCCGCAGCACGAACGGCCGGGTCAGCCGGCGCACCAGAGCGGTCGCGGCGCCGCCTTCGCCGCCTTCGCCGTCGTCGCCGCCGTCGGCGCGGTCGGCCACCGCGCGCTGGAAGTCCTGGGCCGACCCCAGGAGTCCGGGGTTGGCGAAGTCCATGACCGACCACAGCTCACCCAGGTTGTTCTCCACCGGGGTTCCGGTCAGGGCGATCCGCGTGGCGGCTGGCAGCGACCGCACCGCCAGCGCCTGCCGCGTGCCGTGGTTCTTGAGCGCCTGGGCCTCGTCGCACACCACCCGGTGCCAGGGCAGCGCGGCCAGCTCCTCCGAGTCGCGGGTGACCACGCCGTAGGTGGTCACCACCAGGTCGCAGTTGCCCACCAGCCGAGCCAGCGCGTTCCCGGTCGGCCGGTCCGGACCGTGCTGGACGTGCACGCGCAGGTGCGGGGCGAACCGGGCGGCCTCGCGCGACCAGTTGCCCACCAGCGACACCGGGCACACCAGCAGCGTCGGCCCCGGAGCCGTTCCCCGGCCCCGTTCGTCGGTCAGCAGGGCCAGCAGCTGGACGGTCTTTCCCAACCCCATGTCGTCGGCGAGGATCGCGCCCAGCCCGAGCTCGCCGAGGAAGCGCAGCCACGACGCGCCGCGGTCCTGGTACGGCCGGAGGGCGCCCTCGAAGCCCCGCGGGGTGCCCATGGGCCGCAGCTTCGCCGAGACACCGCCCTCCAACAGGGCGCCGATCGGGCCGTCGGCGACGACGTCGGTGACGGGCAGGGGCGCGGCGTCCGCCACCCCGATCGCCGCGCGTACCGCCTCGTCCCTGCGCGACCACGCCCGTCCCCGCCTCCGGAGGGCCTCCAGCGCGGCGCCGACCCGCTCGGGGTCGATCTCCATCCACCTGCCGCGCACGCGCACCAGGGACCGCTTGAGCCGGGCCAGCTCCGCCAGCTCGTCCAGCTCCTCCTCGGACAGCGGATCGGCGGACCCGGGCCCGTTCACCAACGCCTCGAAGGACACGCGGACCAGGTCGTCGACGCCTATGCCGCCCCGGCGCCGCCGCGGCGCCTCCTCCACGGTCATGCGCAGGCCGAGCGCGCGGCGGCCGCTCCACTCGGGCAGGACCACGCCGAACCCGGCCGAGCCCAGGCGCGGCGCGGCCTCGGAGACGAACGCCTGCGCTCCGGCCGTGTCCAGGAGCAGCCGGGCGGGCGCCAGGTCGCGCAGGGCCCGGTGCAGGGCGGGGTAGTGGCGGGCGGCCCGGCGCAGGTCGGCCAGGGCGGTCTCGCCCACGTCGCGGGGCAGCCAGGCGGCGCCCTCGCCCAGCCACACCCGCTCCAGGGGAAGGCGCAGGCCCGGGTCACTCGTCGAGCGAACCCAGAACTCGACCTCCCACGGCCCCTCCCGGTCCGGTTCGCGCAGCAGGAACAGCAGTTGGGCCCGGCCGGATCCGCGGATCCGCGACCGCCACTCGCGCAGCGGAGCGCGCAGCGCCTCGGCGGCGGCCGGGGCGACCAGGGTGTCCCCGTCGGTGAGGGCGGCCGCCAAAAGCGCTGTCGGACCGTCCGCTCCGGCCCGTTCGCCACCGCCGGGCCGACGGGCCAGCC
>NZ_ANBC01000878.1 GCF_000341125.1 Nocardiopsis lucentensis DSM 44048
GCACCAGGGCCGGACCCACGCTCAGACCGTCGGGCGGGGTGTCCAGGGTCGCCAGCAGGGACTCAGCGGTCCTGGTGCTGAGGAACAGCGCGGGGACCCGCCAGGGCAGCAGTCGCCCGGGAGCGCCCTCGGGGGCGTCGGCGGCCTCGACGGAGTGCGACGGCGCGCGGTCGTCGCCGGGCAGGGCGAGGAGCAGGTCGTCGGCGGTTCCCTCGGCGGCCGCCCGGCCGTCGCCCAGGGCGCCCAGCGGCTCCCTCAGGTCGGCGGCGGCCACGGCGAAGGGGTGCCGCCGCGGGCCGTCGGTGCGCTCCCGCCCGGGCGGAGCGGTCGCGGATCGGGGCTCCTCGCCCCACACCGCCAGCGCGTCCCCGACCCACACCCCGTGCAGTACCCGCACCACACCTCCCCGTCCACAGACCACGCCCCAGTATGGCCGCGGCCGACGACAGGGCGGGACCACCGCCTCACAGGCGGCTGGGCACCTCGTTGCCGACCGCCGCGATGCCCTCACGCATCCGCGTCCGCCACAGCAGGACGGCGCCCAGGAGGAAGAAGAGGATGAGTGAGAGGATCGCCATCCGGTAGCCGCCCGTGAGACTGACGGCGATCGTGATGGCCAGCGATCCCAGGAACGTCGACCCCCGGTCGGAGATCTGGAACAGGCTGAAGTACTCCGCCTCGCGGCCCTTGGGGATCAGCTGGGAGAACATCGACCGGGCCAGTGACTGGGTGCCGCCCAGCACAAGCCCGATGCCCACGCCCATGGCCACGAACAACGGCACGTTCCCCACGGGCAGGAAGTAGGCCAGGGAGACCAGTGCGCACCACACCGCCAGCGATCCGAGCACCGTCGCCTTGGTACCGACCACGCGCGCCACCCGCCCGGCGAGGAAGGCGCCCACGAAGGCGACGAACTGGATGACCAGGATCGTCGCGATCAGCGCGCTCTCGTTCAGCCGCAGGTCCTGGCTGGCGAACGGCGCGGCGTAGCGGATGGCCGCCTGGATGCCGTCGTTGAAGAAGATGAACGCCAGCAGGAACAGGATGGTGTTCGGGTATCGGCGCATGTCCCGCAGGGTGTGCCCGAACTGGCGCAGTGACTGTCCGACCCTCGGCCGTCCCCGCGATCCCAGGGCCAGCGCGCCGTAGCGGTCGCGCAGCGGGCGGACCGCCAGGACCGTGAAGCCCGCCCACCACAGGCCGACCGAGGCGAAGGCGATCCGGACGGCGTGGTCGGTGCCGATTCCCAGCGAGTCGGCGGACAGGACCAGCCCCAGGTGGACGGCGAGCAGCAGGGCACCGCCCAGGTAGCCGATCCCCCACCCGGTGACCGACACCCGGTCGCGCTCGTCGGGGGTGGAGATCTCGGGCAGGAACGCGTTGTAGACCACGATCGACAGCCCGTACAACACGTTGGCCAGCACGAACAACGCGGCGGCCACGTGGTAGCCCTCGGTGGCCGCGTACAGGCCCGCCGTGCACGCCGAACCGCCCGCGGCCAGCCAGAACAGCCACCGCCGCTTGTGCTTGGACTGGTCGACCATCGCGCCGACGACGGGCAGCAGGAGGATCTGGAGGAGGATCGCCACGGTGGTCAGCGCCGGGTAGAGCGCGTTCGGGTGCAGCGTGACCACGTCCACGCCCAGCGGCGTGACCGACAGCGAGGGGTCCTGACACGACTCGGCGTCCGGCGCTCCCGCCGAGACGCACGCCAGGTTGCTCATGTAGGGGCCGATGAGGACGGTGACCACCGAGGTGATGAACACCGAGTTGGCCCAGTCGTAGACGTACCAGCCGCGCTGCTCGCGTCTGCGCTGGGCGGCGTCGGGGGAGGGGGAGCCTTCGATCGTCGGCTCCGGGGCGTTGGCCATGGGGGACGTTATCCGTTCTTCAGCGTGCTGTCGGTACCGCGTGCGGGGGCCCTCCACCGGCCGCGCTGGGACAGGATCCGCCTGAGCCCGACGGTGTTGTCGGTGACGATCCCGTCCACCCCGGCGTCGAGTAGGCGGTCCATCACGTTCGTGTCGTTGACCGTCCACACGTGCACCTGCAGGCCCAGGCGGTGCGCGGTGCGGATCAGGTCCCGGCTCAGTACCGGGAACGTGCCGTGCCACAGGGGGATCTGCGCGCACACGGGTACCCGGCTGGCCAGGGCGCGCAGCAGCGGGGACAGCGAGGCCACTCGCAGGCGCGCCACGTCGAGCGGACCGCAGGAGGTGGCGACGGGGCGGTCGAACAGGCGCCGGGCGTGGTCGAGGCGGAACTGGTCGAAGGAGCCCACGCACACCCGGTCCCAGGCGTTGGTGCGGCGCAGGACCTCGCGCATCGGCAGGACGGCCGCGTCCGACTTCAGGTCGATGTTGAACCGCGCGTCCGGCCAGGAGCCCAACAGGTCCTCCAGCACCGGCACCGGTTCGCGTCCGGCGACCCGGGCCCGCGCCACCTCCCGGTAGGGCAGGTCGCCGATGGCGCCGCTCATGTCGGTGGTGCGGTCCAGCGTGTCGTCATGGAAGGCCATGAGGACGCCGTCGCCGGTGGCGTGCACGTCCGTCTCCAGGTAGGTGTACCCGAGGTCGATGGCGTGCTGGAAGGCCACGGCGGTGTTCTCCAGCTCGGTGCGCCGGCCGCCCTGGTCGTCGGTGAACCACCCGCCCCTGTGCGCGAGGGCCAACGGGGTGGGGGAGGAAAGGTACGCGTTGGTCACACTGGCAGTATGCCGTCTGTGCGGAACGGGCCGTTCCCCGACCGGATGGCGCCGTGACCAAGAAACCTGGAATTCCCGGTGGCGCGTCGGCGTCGTCGGACCCTCCGAGTCAGGGCGAGCAAGGCGCACGATCTCTCTCGGAAGGGACCCCTCCATGGCCCACGCCGCCCGACACCCGCTGTGCCCGCGCCCCGCCTGCCACCACGGCCACGCCCCGACGCACCGGCTCCCCCCCCCCCCCACGC
>NZ_ANBC01000879.1 GCF_000341125.1 Nocardiopsis lucentensis DSM 44048
CAGGACCCCGTTCCGCCGACCGCGCACGGGACGGTGCGGTGCCCCGCTCCAGGGCCACCGCACCCCGGGCGACGTGTACCACCTGGCACAGCGGATGGCGGAGGTCCTGGTGGGCCGCCGCGCCCCGGAGGTGATGCGCGACCAGTTGGCCGCCCCGGTCCGGGAGGAGCTGCGCCGGTTGCGCGGCAGCGTGCCGTGCGGGGTCGCACCCAGGCTGGGGCGCGTCTTCCACCAGGCCCATCCGCCCGCCTCGCTGGAGGTCAGCGCCGTGATCGCCTGTGACCGACGGGCACGGGCGTTCGCCTTCCGCGCCGACCGCGCGGGCGGCCGGTGGGTGTGCACCCGCCTGGAGACCGACCGCGTGCACGGTTCGTTGGCCCGGTCCCGGCAGACCCCGGGGTGACCGGAGCCCGCGGGGAAACGGTCACCGTGCGGCGACCACGCCGCGCGGTGACCGCGCAGCGCGTGGTGGGCGGTCTCACTCCGATGGCGCGTCCGCACGGATCAGCGGACCTTGTGTCCTGGATTTACCGGGGGAGGCGCGGATAGGGTCCCCCTGGGTCGGTTCCTCCCAGACCGGTGGGGATCGGCCCGTCCGGATGGCGGTCCCGTCCCACCCGCTCGGGATACGACCACCCCTCCGTCGTGCCAGCCACGCGGTGCCCCCGGACAACGGACCCGCCGCCAAGGAAAAGGAGGGGCCGTCCGGCTCACCCCCGTGCCGGGACGGCCGAAACCGGCGTATGCGACCTTCCGACATCGTCCACCTGCACAGCATCAGCGCCCCCACGCTCTCGCCGGACGGCACGCGCGCCGTCTTCTCCGTGATCCGGCCGGATCTGGAGGAGGACGCCTACACCGGCGCCCTGTGGTCGGTGCCCACCGACGGTTCCGTGCCGCCCCGCCAGCTCACCCGCGGTGTGAGGGACGACGCGCCAACCTGGTCCCCCGACGGTAGGTGGATCGCCTTCCTGCGCTTGGACGACGACAAGAGGGCCCAACTCCACGTACTGCCCGCCGACGGCGGCGAGCCCTGGAAGGTGACCGACCACCCGCTCGGCGTCTCCGGCGCGCGCTGGAGCCCGGACTCCGGCCGCCTGGCCTACACCGCGCGCGTTCCCGAGCCCGGGCGGTACGCGGGCGTCGAACCCGGCAAGGAGCCGCCCCGCAGGATCACCGGCCTCAAGTACCGCGACGACGGCCTGGGCTTCACGAACGACCGCCGCTCCCAGGTGTTCGTCACCGCGCCGATCGACCCCTCCGGCGAGCCGGGCGAGCCGGTCCGGGTCACCGACGCCGACGCCGAGCACGGCGCCCCCGCGTGGAGTCCGGACGGCTCCCTGCTGGTCTTCTCCGCCGCGCGGCACGACACCCGCGACACCGACCTGGTCGAGGACGTGTGGGTGTGCGCCCCCGAGGCGGGCGCCGCGCCCCGCCGCGTCACCTCGGGAGACCTGTGCGCCGCGTCCCCCCGCTTCTCCGCTGACGGAGCCACGGTCTACTTCCTCGCCGACGTGCTCGGCCCGGACCTGAACGACTTCGTCGGTCAGACCACGGGTGTGTGGTCGGCCCCGACGGACGGTTCGGCGCCCCCCACCCGGCTCACCCCGGAAGAGGGGCCGCGCGCGACCGGGAAACTCCAGGTGACCGATGAGGGCCTGGTGGCGCTGGTCGAGAACCGGGGCGCGGTGCACCTGGTCCGGGTGCCCTTCGAGGGCGGTGAGCCGATCACCCTGGTCGGCGGCGCGGTGCAGGCCCAGTCCTTCGACCGCCGGGGCGGTGTGACCGTCGCGGTGGTGGCCGACGGCGCGGGCAGCGGCGAGCTGGTGCGCGTGGCCGAGGACGGCGAGCAGGACCTGACCTCCTTCGCCGAGGGGCTGGACCCCCGGCCGATGACCGAGCTGACCGCCCACACCTCCGACGGCTATCCCGTGCACGGCTGGGTGACCCTACCGGAGGGGGAGGGGCCGCATCCGGTCGTGCTCATGATCCACGGCGGTCCGTTCGCGCAGTACGGCTGGCAGCTCTTCGACGAGACCCAGGTCTACGCCGAGGCCGGGTACGCGGTGGTCATGTGCAACCCGCGCGGTTCGTCCGGTTACGGGCACGAGCACGGCCGGGCGATCATCGGCTCCGTCGGCTCGGTCACCGCCACGGACGTGCTCGCCTTCCTCGACGAGGCGCTGCGCGACGAACGCCTGGACGCCGCGCGCGTGGGCGTCATGGGCGGCTCGCACGGCGGCTTCATGACGACCTGGATCGCCGCGCACCACGGTGACCGGTTCAAGGCCGCGATCACCGAACGCGCCGTCAACGCGATCGAGAGCTTCCACGGTTCCTCCGACATCGGCTCCTTCTTCCCCGGCCCCCTGTACGGTCCGCCGGAGACGTGGGCGAAGGAGAGCCCGCTCACCTACGCCGACCAGATCGACCTGCCCGTCCTGATCATCCACTCGGAGGAGGACTGGCGCTGTCCGGTGGAGCAGGCCCAGCGTCTGTTCGTCTCGCTGCGCACCCGGGGACACGAGGCCGAGATGCTGCTCTTCCCGGGGGAGGGGCACGAACTGTCGCGCTCCGGACTGCCCAGCCACCGGGTCGCCCGCTTCGAGGCGATCCTCGACTGGTGGTCGCGGCACCTCTGACCAGGCAAGGGGGGCGGGTCCTACGATCCGCCCCCTTCCCGGAGCCGGTGTGAGACATGTCACTCGGGATGGCGGCGCCCATCCGGGGTTGGAGGTCAACGCGCGCCGCGCCCGCGACGCGAGGTCCCCGGCATGGGCGGCGATCCGACCGCCTGAGGGGGCATGTGCGCAGGTCAAGTGGGTTGCCCAAGGGAAGGTAACGAACGGGTAGCGAATCCTTTCATGATGGTTTAGTGTTCCCATCAAGCCGGAACGCCCGAGTGATCCCCACAAGGGGGACAGTGTCCGGTTTCCGTTGCACTCTGCTCGCTCGCAGTCCTCTTTCCCACGAGCAGAGGCCGCCGCAGTAACACCCGGCCCACCTCCCTCGGCCCCTTCGTGCCGACGCCGGATCCCTCGCCCACGCAGAGCCACACGCCCGATCCGGGCGTGCCCTCGGTGCTGCCCGGCGGCGGTAGACGGGTGTGGGAGAAAGGCAGTCATCCCTTGACTCGCAACCCGGAACCCCGTGTGCGCGGACGGTACCGACTCGCGACGGTCGGATGCGCGGCCGCCGGTGCCGTGCTGCTCTCGTCCGGCACAGCCCTGGCCGATACCTCCCAGGAGGAGGCCCAGGACCGTTACGAGCAGCTCCAGCGTGAGCTCTCGGAGCTGAACGAGGCCTACAACCAGGCCGAACAGGACCACGAGGCCGCCCAGGCCGAGCTGGAGGACGTCGAGGAACGGCTGGCCCGGGCCCAGGAGGACCTGGAGGAGATGTCCGGCGACGTCGTCCACATCGCCCAGGCCGCCTACACAGGGGGGACCCACAGCCTCCTCGGAGTGCTCTTCGACGGCACGCCGGACGACGCGCTCCAAAGCGTCGCCGACCTGGACTACCTGTCCGCCGGCCAGCAGGTCGTCCTCGCCGACTACGTCACCGAGGTCGAACGCGCCGAGGACCTGCACGAGGAAGCGGAGGAGGCCGAGGCGGCCGCGGCCGAGGCCCTGGAGGAGGCCGAGGCCGCCCAGGTCGACGGCGAGGCCGCGCTCGAGGAGCAGGCCGAGGTCCTGGCGGACCTGGGCGGAGTGGACCCGACCTCGGGTCCGGCCGCTGGCGCGGACGCCGCCGGGGCCGCGCCCGTCGCCGTCTCCGGCGATGTGCAGGCGGTTCTGGACTTCGCCCGCGCCCAGATCGGCAAGTCCTACGAGTGGGGCGCCACCGGTCCGGACTCCTACGACTGCTCTGGCCTGGTCCAGGCGGCGTGGGCTCAGGCGGGAGTCAACCTGCCGCGGACCACCTACGACCAGGTCAACGCTGGCACGCGGATCTCCCGCGATGAGGTGCAGCCCGGTGACCTGCTGTTCTTCTACGACGAGTCGGCGCCCAGCCACGTGGGGATCTACTCGGGCAACGGGAACATGATCCACGGCTCCAACCCGTCCAAGCCGCTTGAGGAAGTCGCCCTCGCCGACTACTGGGACGGTGTGTTCACCGTCGCGGTACGCGTCGGCTAGGCGGTGTTTTCGGGTCCTCCGCTGCGCTTCGGACCGTGTTCGGGCGCCCGGAAGACAGGGATTCTTCCTCCTCGTCCTCGCCTGCCGCTCGTTCCTCGCTCGCGGCTCGACTCGTCGTGCAGAACCCTGTCGGCGCCTGAACGACACCCGGTGCCCGGGGCGGCTCGCCGCCCCGGGCACCGGTGTGTTCGCCTCAGCCGTTCCGCCCCACGACGAGCCCGCGTATTCTGTCGTGAATGGGACGTCTTCTACTCAAGATCGGCGCGGGCCTGGCGGCTGTGCTCGTGTTCTTCTGGCTGCTTTCCATCGTGGTCGGCGTGCTGGTGTGGGGCCTGATGATCGCTCTGGTCGTCGGTGTGGTCTGGCTCGGGATCAGGATGCTCAAGACCGACGCGGGCGGTTCCGCGCGCTGACGCCCCGCCAGCCCCGCGCGCCGCGCCCGAGGGGGTCGGCGCGTGCCCGCGCCGGGATCGGCGGACACGACCGATTCGTAACACATCGGTGATCGGCGTTCCGCGGTGGGGAATCATGGCTATAGTGACTCTGTGTCACCGAATAAGCACGTAGCGTCTCATGTCGACGGGGTCTCCCACCGAGGCCGTGTGGAACGGGTGCGTACCCGCGTCTTCCGCAACGACTGGAGTGCGCTGACGCCGCCGCCCCTCGGCGAGTGGGCCCCCGACCTGCGCGTCAGCGTCGTCATTCCGGCACGGGGCGGACAGCGCCGACTCGACCTCACACTGGCCTCCCTGGCCGTGCAGACCTACCCCGACCGCCTCCTGGAGGTCGTGGTCGTCGACATCCACACCGCGCCGCCCCTCCGGCTGCCCACCGTCCGCCCCCAGCACTGCCGTCTCGTGCGCGCGCCCGAGGGCGTCTGGGGCGCGGGTTACGCACGTGCCCTCGGAGCCCACACCAGCACCGGTGACATCCTGGTCTGGATGGACGCCGACATGGTCGTCTGCCCCGAGTTCGTCGAGGCGCAGGCCCGCTGGCACCACACCCACGCCGAGGCCGTCACCCTCGGCCGCGTCCGCTTCGCCGACACGGGGCCGACCGATCCCGCCGACGTGATCGCGCGCGCCCGCACCCGGACCCTGCACGACACCCTGGAGACCGGCCGCCACCACGAGTGGGTCGAACACATCCTGCGTGACAGCGCGGACCTGCGAGACGCCGACCACCTGGGCTTCCACGCCTACGTCGGCGCCGCCGCGGGCCTGCGGCGCAGCCTGTACGAGGCCGCCGGAGGCGTCGACCCCGACCTCGACCTGGGACAGGACACCGAGTTCGGCTACCGGCTCTGGCAGGCGGGCGCCGTCATGGTCCCGGAGAGAGCCGCCACCGCCTGGCACGTCGGCCGCGCCACCACCGCGCGCACCCGCCTGCCCTCCGAGCGCTTCCGCACCGAGGTGCTCGCCGAACTCATGCCCCACCCCCACGCCTACCGCGAACCCCTGCCCGCCCACCGCCGGCGCGTCCCCCTCGTACACGCCGTCGTCGACGTCTCCGGCGCCCCCTACGACCTGGTGCGCGGTTGCGTCGACCGCATCCTGGACAGCGCGGAGACCGACCTGGGCCTGACCCTGGTCGCCGACTGGGAGGGCGCGGGCTCCGAAGCCGCCCACCTGTGCGGCCCCCATCTGGATCTGCGCCTGGTCCAGGCCAACTATCTGCGCGAGCCCCGTGTCTCCTTCGCCACCTCCGTGCCCCGTACCGGGTTCCCCTCGCCCTTCCTGCTGCGGGTGCCCGTCGCCTGGGGGCTGGGTCAGGTGGCGATCTCACGCATGCTGGCCAGCGCCGAACGCGCCCGTGCCGGGGTCACCGAACTGTTCCCCGCGACCTCGCCCACCCGTGACGCGGGGGTCCGGCTCTGGCGGACCCGCGCGCTCGCCCGGGCCCTGCGGGTCCGCCGGGACGAGGAGGACCTGGGCGACGTGGTCGCCGAACTCCACGGGCGCTACCGCATCCACGCGGGAGAGGAGACCCTCACCGACCTGTCGCTCTACCGGTCGGTCCCACCGCCACCGCGACCGTCCCCCGACTCCCGCCCGCCGCTCGCCGACGGCGCCGCCACCGGGGACACCGCGTGCCCGGAGCACGAACCGGAGCGCGCCCCCGAACCGCGTGGACCCCGGCGGTTCGGGGCGTGGCTGCGCACCCTGCGGGGGCGGCAGGGCCGCCCCGGGGACCACGGATAGGGCCTGTCTCCTGGAACGGTCATCCGAGGGGGTCGCCGCCTAGTGCTGTGGCCGGAAACGTTCGCCCGGGTGCTCTCACGCCG
>NZ_ANBC01000880.1 GCF_000341125.1 Nocardiopsis lucentensis DSM 44048
CCCTGACGGCCTACGACCACTGACCCCTTGGAATTACTCATCTAGGGGAGGGTGAGGATCTCCGAGCCGGAGTCGGTGATGACGAGCGTGTGCTCGAACTGGGCCGTCCACGAGCGGTCGGCCGTCACGGCGGTCCACCCGTCGTCCCACATGTCGTAGTCCACCCCGCCGAGCGTGATCATCGGCTCGATGGTGAACGTCATCCCCGGCTCCATGACGGTGTCCGCGCGCGGGTCGTCGTAGTGCGGGATCACCAGACCCGAGTGGAACTCCGGGCCCACACCGTGACCGGTGAAGTCCCGGACCACGCCGTAACCGAAGCGCCTGGCGTAGGACTCGATGACCCGGCCGATGACGTTGATCCGCCGACCCGGGCGGCACGCCTTGATCGCGCGCATCGTCGCCTCGCGGGTCCGCTCGACCAGAAGACGGTTCTCCTCGGCCACGTCTCCCGCCAGGAACGTGGCGTTGGTGTCACCGTGCACGCCGTCCTTGTACGCGGTGATGTCGATGTTGACGATGTCACCGTCGGAGACCACGGTGTCGTCGGGGATGCCGTGGCAGATCACCTCGTTGAGCGAGGAGCACAGCGACTTCGGGTAGCCCTTGTAGCCGAGCGTGCTCGGATAGGCGCCGTGGTCGAGCAGGAACTCGTGGCCGATCCGGTCCAGCTCGTCCGTGGTCACCCCCGGCTCGACGTGCTTGCCGACCTCCTGGAGCGCCTGGGCGGCGATCCGTCCGGCCTCGCGCATCCGCTCGATGGTCTCGGGGGTCTGCACGTCACCGAGAACGCCCTCCACCGGGTGCTTCCGTCCGACGTACTCCGGCCGGACGATGTGGGAGGGAACCGAACGTTGTGGCGAGATGCGCCCAGGAACCAGCGGAGTAGTCATGGACACAGATTGTAGTTCGTGCCTACCACCGTACGAGTTCGGCGATCCGGGCCCGACGGGTGTGAGGGGTGCCCCGCCAGGGGTTGGGAGCTGTTCCCGGTCTTGTCGGCTGCTGTTAGTCATAACCGGACGAACAGTCCCGCTGTCCCGGGGCCTTTCGCTGTCGTGGCGCTGTGTGTCGGTGTCCTTCGCTACCGTGATCACCACCGATCAGGGAAAGGGGGTGAGCCGGTGGGCCGTAAGCGCCGCGCCACGCGTCGAACGCGCGTGCTGGCCGCCCCGTTCACCGTCGCCCCGCCCACGGGTGCGCGGATTCGTGACCGGCTGCGGGTGAGCGAGGCCGATGAGCGTGTCCTGGTCGTGCTCGGTACCCACCTGGGGTCCCTGGCCCGTGCCGACCTGGCCGAACGTGTGCGGATCGGCATGGTTCCAGTCAGGCAGAACCGGCGGGCCGAACGTAAGGAGGCGTTGACGAAGGTGTCCTCATCGCGGTGGGCGGGGGCGATCACCCGCACCTCGGAGGACCAGTACCAGCTCGCGGTGCGGTCCCTGTTCGACGAACGCGCCATGCTCACCCGCGCCATCCGCACGCTCCGGCGGCGCCTGTCCGTACCGTGCGGCCAGCGCCGGGACGGGGTGCGCGGTTACGCCGACACTTCCGAGCGCTGGCAGAAGAAGCGCCGTCTGGGAGTGCTCACTGCCCGTCTGGCCTAGGTCGAGGCGCGGATCGAGGCCGGTCGTCCGGGGATCGTGGTCGGCGGAAGGAGACTGCTGCACACCCGTCACCACCTGGCCGACGCCGCTCTGTCCGAGGCCGAGTGGCGCCGCAGGTGGGAGGCATCGCGGCTGTTCCTGACCGCGGACGGCGAGACCGGCGCGCCGTTCGGCAACTACACCATCACCGTCCACCCCGACGACGGGTCGGTCACCGTCGCCCTGCCCGAGGCGTTGAGGCATCTGGCCAACGCGCCCCGGGGCCGGTATCTGCTCTCCTGCACGGTGCGGTTTTCCCACCGCCGTGACGAATGGCTGGACCGTGTCACCGCCGGCCGGGCGGTGCGCTACGACCTCACCCACGATGTCGAGCGGGGCCGCTGGTACGTGGACGTGTCCCGGGCGGTGGAGAACCCGACCCCGCCCACCCCTGATGAGCTCTCCGCACAGGGGGTGCGGTTGTTGGGGGTGGACCTGAACGCCGACCACCTGGCCGCCTGCGTCCTCGACTCGCACGGCAACCCCGTCGGCGCTCCCTTCACCGTCCCGCTGGAGTTGACCGGCCCCACCAACACCCGGGACGGACGGCTGCGCGCCGCCATCAGCCAGCTCATCCGGCTTGCCCACCAGCACGGCTGTGCCGGGGTGGCGATCGAGAACCTGGGTTTCACCGACGCCCGCCAGACCGGGCGGGAGACGATGGGCCGGGGCAGGCGCGGTAAGACCTTCCGTCGCACGGTGGCGGGGATCCCCACCGCCCGGTTCCGTGACCGGCTGCGGGGGATGGCCTCCCACGCCGGTTTGGTGGTGGTCGCGGTCGACCCCGCCCACACCTCGGTCTGGGGGCGCCGGTACTGGAAGGAGCCGCTCCAACAGCAGACCAGGGGGAAGACCAATGTCACCGTGACGGGGCATCATGCCGCGTCGGTGGCGATCGGACGGCGCGCCCTGGGGTGCGGGATCCGGCGTCGGTCAGGCCGCGCACACGACCGGAGGATCGTGTGCGCGGAGCCGACGACCAGAACGGACCCGCCCCCGGGGCGAGGGGGACCACGGGCCCACGCGGGATACCGGGCACACCCTCTGGGGTAGGTAAGACCCGGGTACGCCCGCGTGACCGGCTCGTGCTGTCCTGCGATCTCCAGGACCGTTCGGGAGATCACCGGGCCAGGGGCCCGGATTCATATGGTTCGGCCGACACTGGCCAACTCACATAGGAATGGTAGGTGCGGGACATCCGTTCCGGACGACGAGAGGCGGGCGACGGTGAGTGAGATACACGGCGGCGACTGGTGGTACTGCCTGAAGCACATGCGGGTCGAACAGGGTGCGGGCTGCCCCAACCGCGAGCGCATGGGGCCCTACGAGGACGAGGCCACGGCCGCGCGGGCGCTCTCCATCGCGGCCGAGCGCAACGAGGAGTGGGAGGCGGAGGAGGACCGCTGAGGCCGGGGCGCGCGTTCCCCTCCCGCTCCCCTCTGGCAGGATCGGCGTTCATCCCCTCCCCGGGCGGGAGGGGGGAGCGCCGCGGCGCCCACGACTCCGTCAACGACCGTCTCGTCCGGGAGGAAGCCTGATGACCGAACCGACCACGCCCGAGGGCGTCGACATCGCGGGCAGGACCGTCGCCGTCCTCGGGGGGACGGGCGACCAGGGCCGGGGGCTGGCCCGCCGGTTCGCCCTGGCCGGGCACAGCGTCCTCATCGGCTCCCGCAGCGCCGAGCGGGCCGC
>NZ_ANBC01000881.1 GCF_000341125.1 Nocardiopsis lucentensis DSM 44048
CTGTCCAACGCCGATGCGGCCGCCGCCGGTGACATCGTCATCGTCGCCGTGCCCTGGGACGGACACCGTGAACTGCTCGTGAGCCTGGCCGACGCCCTGGCGGGCAAGATCGTCGTGGACTGCGTCAACCCGCTCGGCTTCGACAAGCGCGGGCCGTTCGCGCTCGACGTCGCCGAGGGCAGCGCCGCCCAGCAGGCCGCCGAGGTGCTGCCGGACAGCCGGGTGACCGCGGCCTTCCACCACGTGTCCGCCGTGGTCCTGCTGGACCCGGACGTGGACACGGTCGACCTCGACGTGCTGGTGCTGGGTGAGGACCGGGCGGCCACCGACGAGGTGCGCGCCCTGGCCGAGCGCATTCCCGGGGTGCGCGGGGTGTTCGGCGGCAGGCTCCGCAACGCCCACCAGGTCGAGGCGCTCACCGCGAACCTCATCGCGGTCAACCGCCGCTACAAGACCCACGCGGGGATCCGGATCACGGGACTGTGAGGGGCGCCCCCGGACCCGGGAGCGCCCCGGAGCGTCAGGACAGCCAGCCCTTGACCCTCTCGACGAGCGCGACCGGGTCCCCGCCCACCGGAGTGACGTTGAGCCTGGTCACGCCAGCCGCGCGGAAGGCCTCCACACGCTCGCGTACGTAGGACTCCGGGCCGACCAGGTTGGTCAGTTCGACGAACTCGTCGGGCACCGCCGCGGCGGCCTCGTCCTTGCGGCCCTCCAGATACAGGTCCTGGACGGTCTCCGCGGCCTCCTCGTAGCCGTACCGGCGGGGCCGGGGGGTGTTGAAGTTCCTGCCCTTGGCGCCCATGCCGCCCACGTACAGCGCGATCATCGGGCGGACGAGGTCGAGCAGCCGCTTGGTGTCCTCGCCCTCGCCGATGGCCAGCAGACCGCCGGCGGAGATCTCCAGCTCGCCCAGGGCGGGGTCGCGCCTGGCCCTCCCCTTGGCGATGGCCTCGCCCCAGACGGCGTCGGCCTTCTCCGGAACGAACAGGTGGGGGAGCCACCCGTCGGCGATCTCGGCGGTCATCTGGACGTTCTTCTCGCCCAGCGCGGCGACGTGGACGGGGATGTCGGGACGCACGGGGTGGTTGATGATCTTGAGCGGCTTGCCCAGGCCGGTGCCCTGATCCGGGGGGAGCGGGAGCTGGAAGACCGCCCCGTCGTGGGTGAGGCGCTCCTCCCGGGCCCAGATCCTGCGGCAGATCTCGATCGTCTCGCGGGTGCGCGCCAGGGGCTTGGTGTAGGGGACACCGTGCCACCCCTCGATCACCTGGGGGCCGCTGGCGCCCAGCCCGAGGATCGCGCGCCCGCCGGAGAGGTCGTCCAGCCCGGCGGCCGTCATCGCCACCAGGCTCGGGGTGCGGGTGTACAGCGGCAGGATGGCGGAGCCGATCGACACCGTCTCGGTGCGGGCGGCGATGTAGCCCATCAGGGTGGGGCTGTCGAACCCGTAGGCCTCGGCCACCCACACGGTGTCCAGCCCGACTTTCTCCAGTTCGACCACCTGGTCCACCGCGGCTTTGGGCTCGCCCGCGTACTGGAGCGGCATCGAGATGCGCATTGATCCTCCCCGGCGGGCCGGTCCCGGCCCGTGTCGGTGCTGGGTACGCAGCGACTGTACTACCGAGCGCCGTTCGGAAAGTAGCCTCCCTCACACTCGAAGGCGGGTCCGGACGGCCCCGGACACGGCGACGCCGGCCGGGGCGGGTGCCCCGACCGGCGTCACCGGGCCGGATCGGTTCCGGTCAGCCGGCGTAGGAGTGGCGCTCCTCGGGGAAGGCGCCGCCCACGACCTCGTCCGCGAACCCGGACGCGGCCTCACGCAGGGTGTCGGCGAGGTTGGCGTAGGTCTTGACGAACTTGGCCACCTTGGGGCTGAGCCCGGCCATGTCCTGCCACACCAGCACCTGGGCGTCCGTGGACGGACCCGCGCCGATACCGATGGTCGGGATGCCCAACTGCTCGGTGATCTGGGCGGCGAGGTCGGCGGGGACGCACTCCAACACGACGGAGAACGCGCCCGCGCGCTCCAGTTCCTTGGCGTCCTTGAGCAGCCCGGCGGCGGCCTCCCCACGTCCCTGGACCCGATAACCGCCGAGGGTGTTCACCGACTGCGGGGTCAGGCCGATGTGGCCCATCACCGGGATCCCGGCCGAGACGAGCAGCTCCACCTGGTGGGCCACCGTGTGGCCGCCCTCCAGCTTCACCGCCTGGGCCCGTCCCTCCTTCATGAAGCGGGTCGCGGCCTCCAGGGCCTGCTGGGGCGAGCCCTGGTAGGCGCCGAAGGGCAGATCGGCCACGACCATGGCCCGCCGGGTGGAGCGGGACACGGCGGCGGTCAGCGGAACCAGCTCGTCCATGGTCACCGGCACCGTGGTGTCGTAGCCGTAGACGACGTTGGCCGCGGAGTCGCCGACGAGCAGGACGGGGATCCCCGCCTCGTCGAAGATCCGGGAGGTGAGGGCGTCGTAGGCGGTCAGCATCGGCCAGCGCTCGCCGCGCTCCTTGGCCGCGGCCAGGTCGCGGACGGTGACGCGTCGGCTGGTGACCCCGCCGTACAGGGTCTTCCCGTCGGAGGGGGTCTTGATCGAGGTGGTCATCATGTGTCTTCCTCCGTTGTCTCGAAGCACCGTGTGGTGTCCCCGGACGTGTGGACGAGATCGTCTCGCGCGTGCGCGCGAGGAGGCCCCTCGGGGCCGGTCGGTCCTGGACGGGACCGTGCGTGTGCGGTACGGGGAGCCGCGCCGCCGTGTCCGGGCGGTCGGCCGGTGCCGCACGCCAGCATCATCGCATGCCGCCGTTGCGCCGCATTCCTTGGGATACAACCGGTTCGCGTCATGGGATCATTCCCGGGAACCCTGGTATGGAGGTGGGATGTTGGACTCGCGGACGGCGTACCGGCGCAGGTGGGGCGCGCTAGGCGTGCTCATTATCTGTCTGTTGGTGATCGTCGCCGACAACACGATCCTCAACGTCGCGCTGCGCACGCTGTCGGACCCCGAGGCCGGGGTGGGCGCGAGCCAGTCGGAGCTGGCGTGGGCGATCAACTCCTACACGCTGGTGTTCGCCGGCCTGCTGTTCACCTTCGGCGTGCTGGGGGACCGGTGGGGCCGTCGCCGCCTGTTGGTGTGCGGCCTGGTGGTGTTCGGAGCCTCGTCGGCCGCCTCGGCCTACTCGGGTTCCCCCGAACAGCTCATCCTCGCCCGCGCGGCCATGGGCCTGGGCGCGTCCATGGTGATGCCGCAGACGCTGTCGATCATCACCCACGTGTTCCCGCCCGAGCAGCGCGGCCGCGCGATCGGGATCTGGGCGGGTTCGGTGGGCCTGGCCCTGGCGATCGGGCCGACGGCGGGCGGCCTGTTGCTGGTGAACTTCTGGTGGGGGTCGATCTTCCTCATCAACGTGCCGTTCGTCCTGCTGGGGCTCGCCCTGGTGTTCTTCCTCATCCCGGAGTCGCGGGACCCGAACCCCGGACGGCCGGACGTGCTGGGCGTGCTGCTGTCCGTTCCGGGGCTGGTGCTGCTCATCTACGGCATCATCACCGCCGGGGAGAGGGCGTCGCTGACCGACTGGGACGTGTACGGCGCGCTCGTCGCGGGTGCGGCCCTGGTCGCGGTCTTCCTCCTGCACGAGTCGCGCACCCCCGACCCCTCGCTGGACGTCCGCTTCTTCCGCGATCCCCGGTTCAGCGTCGCCATGGCCGTCATCATGGTGCTGTTCTTCAGCATGGCCGGGATCATCTTCTTCCTGAGCTTCTACTGGCAGAGCGTGCGCGAGTTCACGCCGTTCGTCGCCGGGATGCTGGTGCTGCCCTCCGCCGTGGGGCAGATGATCATGGCGCCGCTCAGTCCCACGCTCGTGCGCTGGGCGGGGCCGCGCAGGGTCGCCGCCGCGGGCGTCCTGGTGGCCTGCGGGAGCTTCCTGTTCTTCAGCCAGCTCAGCCAGGACACGCCGGTTCCGCTCATCCTGGTGGTCTTCTTCCTCCAAGCCGCGGCGATGGCGAGTGTGCTGACCCCCGCCACGGACGCGATCATGTCCGCGGTCCCGCCGGGGAAGGCCGGCGCCGCCTCCGCCGTGCAGAACACGGTGCGCCAGGTCGCCACCGCGATGGGGGTGGCGACCCTGGGAGCGGTGATCTCCACCCGCTACCGTGCGGAGGTCGGCCCGGCCCTCGACGCGTTCGCGGAGGGGGAGGGGGCCTCCCGGACCAGTGCGGAGGAGTTGCACACGGCGGGGGAATCGATCGAGGGCACCCTCGCGATGGTCCGGCGTATCGGAGAGGACGGCCGCGAGCTCGTGGCCCCGGCCAAGGAGGCGTTCATGTCGGGGCTGCACCTGGCCGCCCTCATCTCGTTGGGGATCGGCCTGTTCGGCCTGGTCGTCGTCCTCATCTGGATGCCGCGCGAGGCGGGGCGACACCAGCCCGCCGAGGGCCAGGAGGCCGTGGCGAGCGGTGACCACCGCGAGGATGAGACCTCCGGCTGATCCGGGCCGAGCGGGCCGGGCCCCGGCTACCGTAGGGACATGCGTCTGACCGCCTTCACCGACGTCTCCCTGCGGCTGGTCATGCGGCTCGCGGTGGCGGAGGAGGGCGAACTCCTCACCACCCGGACCGCCGCGGGCATGCTCGCCGTGCCCTACACCCACCTGGCCAAGGCCGTCGCCCGTTTGTCCGAGATGGGGCTGGTGGAGACGCGTCGGGGCCGGGGCGGCGGCCTGCTGCTGACCGACCGGGGGCGCCGTGGGTCGGTGGGGATGATCGTCCGGGAACTGGAGGGGGCCGGGGACCTCGCGGGCTGTGAGGACGACCCCCCGTGCCCGCTGCGGTCCGCCTGCCGTCTGCGCCTCGCGCTGCGCGAGGCGCGTGAGGCCTTCTACGCCTCCCTGGACACCGTGACCGTGGAGTCCCTCGTGGCGCAGCCGACCCACGACGTCCTGACTCTGCTGCGGGAACCGGAAAAGCCGCTCTGAACTGCTGATACTCCGTTCTGCGTACCCCGGATGGGGAGGTCGTCGCGGCGGGCTTAATATGCATTTCAGATACCAATTATCTGTCCCGGGGCACCCTTCCCCGGGTGAGGGAGGAAACATGCTCTCCACCGAGTCGGCGGCGACGGTGCGGGCCACGATCCCGGCCGTGGCCGGAGCGCTGGACGCCATCACCGCCCGCTTCTACGAGACGATGCTCAGCGAGCGGTCCGAACTCCTCGACGGCCTGTTCAACCGGGGCAACCAGGCCTCCGGCGAACAGCGTCAGGCGCTCGCGGGGTCGATCGCCGCCTTCGCCACCGCTCTGCTGGAGCACCCGGACGAGCGGCCCGACGCCCTACTCGCGCGGATCGCCCACAAGCACGTCTCCCTCGGTGTCACCGACGACCAGTACGTGATCGTGCACAAGTACCTCTTCTCCGCCATCGCCGAGGTCCTCGGCGAGGCCGCCACCCCCGACGTGGTCGCCGCCTGGGACGAGGTCTACTGGCTGATGGCCGGCGCCCTCATCGCCCTGGAGGCCCGCCTGTACGCCGAGGGCGGGCACGCCGGAGGGGACGTGTGGCGCTCATGGCGCGTGGTCGGGCGGCGCGAGCAGACCCCTGACACGGTCTCCCTCACCCTCGAACCCGAGGGCGACGACCCCGCTCCGGAGTTCCGGCCGGGCCAGTACGTGAGCGTGCGGGTGCGGATGCCCGACGGCGTCCGACAGGCGCGCCAGTACTCCCTGACCGGAGCGGAGGGGCGGCGCCGCCGCATCACCGTCAGGCGCCTGCGGGCGGTGGACGGCCCCGCGGGGGAGGTCTCCACGCTCCTGCACGACACCGTCAGGGTCGGAGACACGCTGGAGGTGTCCGCCCCCGCCGGAGACGTCGCTCTCGGCGAGGGTGACCGGCCGGTCGTGTTGGCCTCCGCCGGGATCGGCTGCACCCCCATGCTGGCGATGCTGCACCACCTGGTGGAACGGGGCGGTGACCGCCGCGTGCTCGTCCTGCACGCCGACCGCTCGCCGGGGGACCACGCGCACCGCGAGGAGGCGGCGGGCCTCGTCGCCCGGATCCCCGGAGCCGAGCACCACGTGTGGTACGAGACCGGCGCGGAGGGGGCGGCGCACCGGGGGCGCATGGACCTGGACGGCATCGCCCTGCCCGGGGACTGCGAGGTCTACCTGTGCGGTCCGCTGCCGTTCATGCGCGACGTGCGCGCTCAGGTGATCGCGGCCGGCGTACCGGCCAGGGACGTCCACTACGAGGTGTTCGGCCCCGATCTGTGGCTGGGTACCGACTGACCGCTCAGCCCTCCCGGAGGCGGCCGGACACCGGTCCGCCTCCGGGCAGAACGCCGTGCCACCGGTCGAATGAACCCGACATACTGGACGGCATGTTGGAGCACGACCCTCCCTCCCCCCTCGTGGGACGCGACGACCACCTCGCCCGGCTCGCGCGCGACGCGCGTCGCACACGTGAGGACGGCGCCCGCGCCGTCCTGCTCCGCGGCGACGCCGGGGTCGGCAAGACGCGGCTCATCGACGAGTACCTGCGCGACGCCCCGCTGGCCCGCACCGCCGTGGGCGGATGCCTCGAACTGGGCACGGACGGCGTCCCGTTCGCGCCCTTCACGACGCTGATCCGCCACCTCGCCCGCGAGGAGGGCGCCCCGCCCTCCGCCGCGCACGCCCGCGAGCTGTCCCGGTTGGTCCCCGAACTGGGCGCCCGCCCCGATCCCGCCGACGAGAGCCGCGCCCGCCTCTTCGAGTCCGTCCTCACCTTCCTGGAGGAGCGGGCCGAACCGGGCGGCCTCACCGTGGTCGTCGAGGACCTGCACTGGTCCGACGCCTCCACCCGCGACCTGCTCGTCTTCCTCCTGCGCAACCTGGGAGCGGTCCCTCTCCAGCTGCTGGTGAGCGTGCGCACCGACGACCTGCACCGCACCCACCCCCTGCGCCGTCTACTCCCCGAACTCCAGCGCCTGCCCCGGGTCGGGCGACTCGACGTCGGCCCCCTCACCCGCGACGAGGTCGCCGCCCAGGCGGCCGGGCTGCGCGGTCACGCGCTCGCCCCCGGCGCCGTCGACCTGCTCTACGAACGCAGCGGCGGCAACCCGCTCTTCGTCGAGTCCCTCCTCGCCGACCCCGATCCGGTCGGGGGCGGTCTCCCGGACGGGCCACGGGACCTGCTCCTCGCCAGGGTCGAGGCGCTGCCCGACGCCACGCGCCGCCTGCTCGGCCTGGCCGCCACGGCGGGCGAACACGTCGAACACCCCGTCCTGACGGCGGCCGCGCGCTGTTCGGGTACCAGCGAGGAGGAGCTGGAGCGAGCCCTGCGGCAGGCCGTCGACGCCCAGGTGCTCCGCGCCACCGAGAGCGGCTACTCCTTCCGGCACGCCCTGCTCGCCGAGGCCGTCTACACCGACCTGCTGCCCGGTGAGCGGGTCCGCTCCCACCGCCGCTACGCCGAGGCGCTGGAGAAGGGCGTCCCGGGCCTCTCCGAGACGGAACGGGCGATCCAGCTCGCCCACCACGCCCACGAGGCGCGCGACCAGCCGCTGGCGCTCACCTCGGCCTGGCGGGGCGCCGACCACGCGGCCGACGCCGCCGCCTACCCCGAACACCTGGCGCTGCTCGAACGCGTCCTGGAGCTGTGGGACCAGGTCCCCGACGCCGTCGAACGCGTCGGCCAGCCCCGCGGCGAGGTCCTGCGGCGGGGGG
>NZ_ANBC01000882.1 GCF_000341125.1 Nocardiopsis lucentensis DSM 44048
CGGTTCGCTGCGCCGCGCCGTCGCCCACGCCACCGACGGCCTGAGCGAACTCGGGGTCGACGACTACCACGACCCGTACGCCCCGCCTCCGGCCGGCGGCGAGCTCATCGGCGGACTCCGGCACGCCCGCGCCCAAGCCCTGAAGGAACTGGGCCGGGACGGTGCCCTGGAGGATCTGGCCGACGCCTTCATCGTCCTGCCGGACGGTCATCCCGAGCGCGGCGCGGTCGGGGCCACTCTCGCCGCGACCCTGATGATGCGCGGCCACGCCGAGCAGGCCGGGATCACCGCGACCCGGGTGCTCGCCGCGGCGCGGGAGCTGGGCGACCGGCGCAGCGAGGCGGACGCGCTGATCACCCTGGGCTGCCTGGATGTGGGGGACGGCGAAGCCGGTCTGGAACTGCTGAATGAGGGCACCGCGCTCGCCCGCGAACACGGATTCGTCATGGTTGAGCTGCGCGGACTGGTCAATCGCGGTGGGGTCCTCAAACACCTGGGGCGGATGGAGGAAGCCCTGGCCAATGCTGTGGAGGGGCTGAGACGTTGCGAGGAGGTCGGGCTGACGCGAACGCAGAGCGGTCCTTTCCACGCCATGATGGCGTTGCTCCGCCTTTCCCAGGGGCGGCTGGACGAGGTGGAGCCGTTCCTCGACCAGATCACCGGTGACTCCCTCATCCAGGCCAGGGCACTGACCGTGGTGATGGAACTCGCCCTCGTCCGGTGGGACGTGGACCGGCTGCGCGCGGCCATGACCGAGTTCCGACGGCTGCTCCCTGAGAGCAGCAGCTCGCCGACCGAGTACCTG
>NZ_ANBC01000883.1 GCF_000341125.1 Nocardiopsis lucentensis DSM 44048
GACCGGAGCAGGGGCGGCCGGTGGCAACTGCCGGAGGACCTGTACGCGGCCTTCCTCGCCGAGATCGCGGAGGTCCTGGTCTCTTCGGCCGAGGACCCGGACCGTAGGGAGGAGGTAGGGGAGTCCATCACGGAGTTGCGGGCGGCCCTGGGCACGTTGCGTGAGCGGCCGGGCCACCCTGGCCGCCGACTGGCCGCCGGGTACCTGGCGGGGCTGATCGCGGAGGACCCCGAGGAGGCCCTGGCGTCCTGCGAGGAGGCGCTCGACCTGGCCCGGACACAGGGGCGGACGGTGCTTCAGGCTGAGCTCCTGCTGGTTGCGGTGAGGGCCGCCCTGCGCGCCGGTGACCGCGACCGGGCCGCCGCCCACCTCGCCGTCGTGGAGGGGACGGCGGCGCGGTACGGACTCACACTGATCGGCCGTCAGGCGGCCCTGCTGCGGATCCGCCACGGGCTGGCGGAGGGGGCGCCGCCCGCCCTGGAAGCCGCCGAGGGCGCCACCGCCGCCCCCTCCGGGGAGGTCCCGCCCGCGGGGCTCACCCGGCGCGAGGCCGAGGTGCTCGCCGAGGTCGCCCAGGGCCGCACCAACCGGGAGATCGGGCAGGCGCTGCACATCTCGGCCAAGACGGTGAGCGTGCACCTGACCAACCTCATGGCCAAGCTCGGCGTGTCCAACCGCAACGCCGCCGCCGTGCGCGCCCGTGACCTCGGTATCGGCTGACTCCGGGGACGGGGCCACTCCGACCGCGCCGCACGCGAACCCGTCCGCGACCGGAAGCCCGCCGAACAGGCCGGGCGACATGCGCTCCGTGCGCCGTCGTCAGACCGTCCACGACGGCCGCCGCCGTGCCCGGCGGCGTGGCCGAACGCGCGGCGTCCAGTCCGAGCGGGTCCCTCACCCGGCTCGCCACGACGAGCACGGCGGAGGCGGAGGTGAACCCCGACAGGACGGAGCGGGACGGGAAGTCCGCGAGTCCGCCGAGCCGGAGCAGGCCCATCACCAGTGGAAACCGCGCCGACCACCAGGGCCGGAAGGGTGGCCGTCGGCCCCGGCGCTCACGCGGTTCCGGTGGCCCGACCGCCGGCGCGGCCGATCCGCGCCAGCGAGGCCTCGACGTCGACCGCGTCGCGCGGCTGGTTGTAGGGCAGCTTCGTGAGCAGTGTGCCCATCGCACAGGTGTTGGAGACGGCCGCGAACGTGAGCCCCGCTCCGATGAACGCGGCGACCCACACGGCCGGGGACCACCACAGGCCGGCGATCACGGAGGTGAGGACGATGCTCCCGGCGACCAAGCGGACCTGCCGCTCCAGGGCCCAGCGCTCACGGCCGCGGACGACGGGGGCGCCCGAGGCGGCCCAGGCGGACATGCCTCCGTTCAGGACCGCGGTGTCGGTGAGCCCGGCCTTGGCGAGGACGGTCCGGCACCGCTCGGCGCGCGCCCCCGACTGGCAGACGAGGACCAGGCGTCCGCCGGCGTTGGCCGTGACCCGCTCCAGGTGGCGTTGGACCAGCCCCAGGGGCAGGTTGACGGATTCGGCGATGTGGGCGCTCTCGTACTCGGCCGGGGTGCGAACGTCGAGGAGCAGGGTGTCGGGGTCGGTGTCGATCAGCGCGCGTGCCGACGCGACGTCGAGGGTGTCTGACATGAGTCCTCCAGGTTGGTGAGCGGTTCGGGGGAGTGCCGGGGCGGGAGAGGACGGCTCCCGCCCCGAGGAATGAATACACCGGGGGGTATACGACGGGCTCGGGTGCACGCCGTCGCCTCCTCGGTCAGACGGACACGAGCTGATAGGCGTTGTACCCGCCGGTCAGGTCTGACACGTCCTCGCGGCCGCGCGAACGCACGTGGCTCGCGGCGACACCGGACCGGTGGCCGCCCGCGCGGTGGACCACCACGGGGCTCAGCCGGCAGTTCACCGATCCGGGAGGGTGGGTCGGCCGCGGGATGTGGCCGCGCCCTCGACGACCACGGCACGGCCGGTGGCCTCGTCGCCGATGAGGTGGGAGGCCTGGGGCGGACAGTCGAGGTGGTACTGGGCGAAGATCATGACGTCTCCCTTTCGGGAAGACACGCCCAGGGGTGTGCGGTGGACGAAGGCGTACCGGGGGTATGCGGATGACGGGAGTGTCCGCATGCGCGGACACCGGTCAGGTGGTTCCGACCTCAGGCGAGTGCCAGGAAGAGCTTCTCCAGCTCCTCCTCGGTCATGGGCGGTTCCTCGCCGCGCTCGCGTGCGGCGTTGCAGTGTCGCATGCCCGTGGCCACGATCTTGAATCCGGCCCGGTCCAGCGCCCTGGACACCGCGGCGAGCTGCTGGAGGACGTCCACGCAGTCCTCGCCCTCCTCGATCATCGAGATCACGCCGCTCAGCTGCCCCTGTGCGCGGCGCAGCCGGGTGAGGGCGTCCTTGATCATCTCCGGCTTGAGTTCCACCGCTGACCACCTCCGTTGGACACAACATACCCCCACCCGTACCCATTCGCCCTCAGGGAGTTCGAGACGAGCACCACGCCGCACGCGGCTCCATCGGAAACGCCAAGGCCCGGCGGTCCAACTGGACCACCGGGCCCCGACGACGAAGCGCCGCCGCCTCAGAGCGTGGGCAGGTACCGCTGGAGCTCGTAGGGCGTCACCTGGCGGCGGTAGGAGTTCCACTCCGCCTTCTTGTTGCGCAGGAAGAAGTCGAACACGTGCTCGCCCAGCGTCTCGGCGACCAGCTCGCTGTTCTCCATGATGCGCAGGGCCTCGTCCAGGCTCTGCGGCAGCGGGCGGATGCCCAGCGCGCGGCGCTCGGCGTCGGTCAGCGCCCACACGTCGTCCTCGGCGCCGGGGGGCAGCTCGTAGCCCTCCTCGATGCCCTTGAGGCCCGCCGCCAGGATCACCGCGTAGGCCAGGTACGGGTTGCAGGCGGTGTCGATGGAGCGGATCTCGATCCGGCTGGAGTTGGACTTGCCGGGCTTGTACATCGGCACCCGTACCAGGGCGGACCGGTTGTTGTGGCCCCAGCAGATGTAGGCGGGAGCCTCACCGCCGGCGCCGGCGGAGGCGGCCGGGGCGTCCCACAGCCTCTTGTAGGAGTTCACCCACTGGTTGGTCACGGCGGTGATCTCGTCCGCGTGCCGCAGCAGACCCGCGATGAACCCGCGCCCCACCTTGGAGAGCTGGTACTCAGAACCCGGCTCGTAGAAGGCGTTGCGGTCGCCCTCGAACAGGGACAGGTGTGTGTGCATGCCCGAGCCCGGGTACTCGGTGAACGGCTTGGGCATGAACGTGGCGTACACGCCCTGCTCCATCGCCACCTCCTTCATCACGAGCCGGAAGGTCATGATGTTGTCGGCGGTGGTGAGCGCGTCGGCGTAGCGCAGGTCGATCTCCTGCTGGCCCGGGCCGCCCTCGTGGTGGCTGAACTCCACGGAGATGCCCATGGCCTCCAGCATGTTGATGGCGTTGCGCCGGAAGTCGTGCGCGCTGTTGTGCGGCGTGTGGTCGAAGTAGCCGCCCGAGTCGTTCGGCTCGGGGAACTCCCCGTGCTCGGGGAACTTCTTCAGCAGGTAGAACTCGATCTCGGGGTGGGTGTAGAAGGTGAACCCCAGGTCCGAGGCCTTGCCCAGCTGTCGCTTGAGCACGTGGCGCGGGTCCGCCGAGGACGGCGAACCATCCGGCATGAGGATGTCGCAGTACATGCGGGCGGTGCCGTGCGGCTCGTTGCGCCACGGCAGGACCTGGAAGGTCGAGGGGTCGGGCTGGGCGAGCATGTCCGCCTCGTACACGCGGGCGAAGCCCTCGATCGCCGACCCGTCGAAGCCGATGCCCNGGCGCCACGGCCACGGACTTGAGGTACCCGAGCACGTCGGTGAACCACAGCCTCACGAACCGGATGTCGCGCTCCTCCAACGTGCGGAGCACGAATTCCTGCTGTCGATTCACGATCAACCTTCCTCGATGCCGGTCAGTCCCGCTCCCGGCCCGCCGAACGCGGAGCCAAGCCGGACACAGTGTCCCAGACCCAGTCTGCCGTGCGCATATTTCCGGGGTATTTCCGCACGCGGTGTCGGGGCCGAGCACTCCGACCCCCACATCCGCATTATGACCGGTCCGACCCCCGTGGAACCGTCTTCCACAGGCGTAACACGAGACGGCTACCCTCGAAGGCGTGGCACAGTTGAGAATCGCACTCGCCCAGGTCAACCCCACAGTCGGTGACCTGGAGGGGAACCGCGACCTGGTCGTGTCGGCCGTCCGGCGGGCCGCGGGAGAGGGAGCCCACCTCGTGGCCCTGCCCGAGATGGTCGTCACCGGTTACCCGGTCGAGGACCTGGCACTGCGCAACTCCTTCGTGTCCGCCTCCATCCGGGCCACCCGGGAACTCGCCGCCGACCTGGACCGCGCGGGCCTGGGTGACCTCCCGGCCGTGGTGGGTCACCTCTCCCGGCGGGAGGGGGCGCCGCCCACCGGGTTCGCGCCGCACGGCGGACTGCCCGCCGGGGCCCCGCAGAACGCGGTCGCCGTTCTGCACCGAGGCCGGTCCGTGCTCACCTCGGCCAAGTACCACCTGCCCAACTACGGCGTCTTCGACGAGTTTCGCAACTTCGTGCCCGGCGACACCCTCCCCGTCCTGCGCGTCCACGGCGTCGACGTGGCCCTGGTCGTGTGCGAGGACCTGTGGCGGGAGGGCGGACCGGTCACGGCCGCCCGTGCCGCCCGTGCCGACCTCGTGGTCTCCCTCAACGGCTCCCCCTACGAACGGCACAAGGACGACGTACGCCTCGAACTGTGCCGGCGCCGTGCCCGTGAGACCGGCGCCGCGCTGGCCTACGTCAACATGGTCGGCGGCCAGGACGACCTCGTCTTCGAGGGCGACTCCCTGATCGTGGACGCCGACGGAGAACTCGTGGCGCGCGCCCCCCAGTTCGAGGAGACCTTGCTGGTCGCCGACCTCGACCTGCCCGACCGGACCGACAACGGTGTGCCCGACGGCACCGAGGTCGACGGTCTGCGGGTGGTCCGCCACACCCTCTCCGACACGCCGGTCACGCCCTACCCGCCCCGGGCGAACACCGTCACCCCCCGGCCCGACCCGCTCTCGGACACCGGCGAGGTGTACCACGCCCTGGTCGTGGGGCTACGGGACTACGTGGTCAAGAACGGGTTCGGCTCCGCCCTGGTCGCCGTCTCCGGAGGCATCGACTCCGCGCTGGTCGCGACCATCGCGGTCGACGCGCTGGGCGCCGACCGCGTCCACGGCCTCCTCCTGCCCAGCGCGCACTCCAGCGGGCACTCCGTCAGCGACGCGGAGGAGCTCGCCGAGCGGCAGGGGTTCACCACCCGAACCGTGTCCATCGCGCCCGTGGTCACCGCCTTCGAGCAGGCGTCGGCGGACATCGACGCACCGCTGAGCGGGCTGGCCGCCGAGAACCTCCAAGCGCGTGTGCGCGGCACCCTGCTGATGAGCCTGTCCAACCAGGAGGGCCACCTGGTCTTGGCCACCAGCAACAAGAGCGAGTCCGCCACCGGGTACTCCACCCTCTACGGCGACTCCGTGGGCGGGTTCGCCCCGATCAAGGACTGCTGGAAGACGCTCGTGTGGGACCTCGCGCGCTGGCGCAACGCCGACGCCGAACGCCGTGGCCAGGTCCCGCCGATCCCGGAGAACTCCATCACCAAGCCGCCGAGCGCGGAGCTGCGTCCCGAACAGCTCGACAGCGACTCCCTGCCCGACTACGACCTCCTCGACGCGGTCCTGGACGCCTACGTCGGCACCGACAAGGGCGAGGCGGAGCTGGTCTTCGCCGGGTACGACCCCGAACTGGTCCGCCGGGTCATCCGGCTCGTCGACCGCGCCGAGTACAAGCGCCGCCAGTCCGCGCCCGGGACCAAGATCAGCTCACGCAACCTCAGCCGCGACCGCCGCCTGCCCATCACCAACCGCTGGACCGTCTGAGCCGTGTGGCCCCGGTCTCGGCACGCGACCGTGCGGTCGCCCGAGGAGCGGGACCAGGATCTCGGTGAGATCGGCGGGGTGTTTCGCTTCCCGCCGGAACGGGATCGGGAGATCCTCTCCCCGGCGGGACGGGAGCACCTGGACGCCGCACGGATCGCGGTGGTCCTGGTGCGCACGCGGGGCACCGCCCGCGTGCGTCGGCCCCGCACCGCCGACCAGTGCGCCCAGGTGCTCGGCCCCGGTTGGGGGCGGGACCGCCTCGCAGGTGCTCTCACGTTCGGCTGACGTGTTCGGCCCCACGGGGACCGGGGCGGCACGATCGCCCACGGGACCGGCAGCGGTCCTGACGGTGGCAGACACCGTTTCCCCGGTGAGGGGCAGCAGGTGAGTGGCCTGCTGACACGGGAACCGGGTGGGAGCGCCGGCCGCCCACCGCCCTTCGTCGGACGGGGGCGACGGTCAGAGCAGGCCGAGCTCGCGGGCGCGAGCTCCGGCCGCCGCCCGGTTGGCCACCCCCAGCTTGCCCAGGATGTTGGACACGTGGACGCTCGCCGTCTTGGGGGTGATGAACAGCGCCTCCGCGATCTGCGCGTTGGTGCTCCCCACCGCGAGCATCCGGGCCACCTCCGTCTCACGCGCCGTCAGCCCGGCCGGAGCGGCGGGCGCGGCCTC
>NZ_ANBC01000884.1 GCF_000341125.1 Nocardiopsis lucentensis DSM 44048
CGGCGCGCGCGAGCGGTCGGGCCGCGCATTCGACGGCCACGGCGTGAGCCTCGCGTACCCGTTCCACCGCCCAGGCGCGCTCACCGGCCTGGACGGCCGCTTCGGCGGCGTGCACCCAGGCCCGGGCCAGGTACAGCCGCATCTGCGTTCCCTCCCAGGCCGTCACGGCGGCGCGCCACGCCGCCAGGGCCTCCCCCGGACCGGTCCCGTCGATCATCGCGAAACGGGCCGTACACGAGGAGGCGTAAGCCCCCTGCACCGGACCGATGACCGGCATCTCGGCCACGACCTCGCCCGCCAGCGCGCGCACCCGCCTGGCCCGCTCGGCGGTTCCCGGGGGCCACCCCGGTCCCAGACCGAGCTGCGCGGCCTCGGCCATCACCTCCACCAACGGCCACGAGTAGCCCGGCCCGGCCGCCAGCGCCACCTTCTCCAAGACCCGCACGGACAGTTCCAGGGCCTCGTCCACCGCACCCCCCACCAGATCCGTCTCCAGCTGTGCCAGCGCCGACAGCTGAACCACGTTCATGCGCTGGGCGGTCAGGACGCGGTTTCGGTCCTCCGGCCCGGCCGCCTCCCGGGCCGCGGCCAGGTCCCCCATGGCGGCGGCCGTCCTGGCCTCGACGGGCTGGATGTACCAGCGGTTCTTGGTGGCGAGGTGGCCGTTGCGGGTGGCGCCGACGATCTCGCGCGCCCGAACCAGGTCCCCGAGCTCGAAGTGGATCTCGGCCCGGTTCTGGTTGTTGAACGTGCTGTGCACCGACGCCCACCCGAGCGCGGCGTGCCGGGCGAGTGACTCCTCCAGGACCTCCAGGCCCTCCTGGTGCCGACCGAGTTCGCGCAGGAAGTGCCCGAGGTTGCCCGCCCCGCGCGCCTCCATGTTGGGGTCGGCGTTGTCGGCGGCCTGGCGGATGCCCTCCTCTATCAGCGGCCGCCCCCGCTCCGGGTCGCCCTGGGACATCAGGATCCCGCCCAGGGTGATCCGGGCGTCAGCGGCCGCGCACGTGTCGAGACCGACCCCCGAACGCTCGGCGAGCCGGAGGGCCGACCGCGCCAGTTCCTCCGCGCTCAGCCCGGCGTCGGCCAGGTCGGACAGCTGGCGCTGGTCCGGCCCGGGGTCACGGTCGACCCGGTAGAGCAGGCTCTCCCTGGCCAGGATCGACAGCAACAGTCCGTATCCCGGCATGTGCGGCGGGTGCAGTTCCAGTGCGCGGGCCAGGTCGAGGACGCCCCCGCCCTCGGGGTCGTGGGCACGCGCCTGACCGCGTCGGCGCAACAGCTCGGCCCGGATCATGCGGGTGTGGTCGTCATCATCGCGCGGCAGGACGGCCAGGGCCTCGTCGGTCAGCTCCCGGGCCCGCGCGTGGCGGTCCGCGGCCAGGGCGGCCCCCGCGGCCAGGCTCATGACTTCGGCCCACGTGTGGCCCTGGACCCGTTCCTGGGCGTCCGGCACACGCGCCCACAGGCTCAGGACCCGCTCCAGCATGGCCAGCTCCTCGTCCGCGGCGAGGGCGTCCCCGGCCCGGACCGCCGCCCACCAGGACGCCTGGAGCGCGCGCGGGAGCTCCTGGGCGGCCATGAAGTGGTGGGCCTGTTCGGCGGCGCGGCGGTCGGCGGGGGCCGATTCGGGGTAGGCGTCGATGAGCTGGGCGAAGCGCAGGTGCAGTCGGGCGTGCGGGCCGGGCAGCAGTTCGCCGTGGACGGCGTCGCGCAGCAGGGCGTGTCGGAACCGGTAGCCGGTCCCGTGCACTCGAAGCAGGTTGGCGTCGACCAGCGTGTGCAGCGCGGTCTCCAACTCACGTTCGGGCAGTTCGGCGGCGTGGTGGAGCATCTCGTGCTCGATGTCGCCGGACACCGCGCCCACCGACGCGACCCGCAGGACCGACAGGGCGGTGTCGTCGAGTCGGTGCAGCGGTTCCAGGAGCAGGTCGCGAAAGCGGTCTGGGACGCCGAACCGGTCGCCGGGGGCGCGATCGTCCGCGCAGGCCAGGCTCTCGACGAACAGCGGGAAGCCGTCGGTGCGGCGGTAGAGGTCGTCGAGTTCGTCCGGCGCCAGCTCCACGCCGCGGATGGCCGCCGCCTGGCGGCCGACCTCGTCCCGGCTCAATGGCTCCAGCCGGATCCGGTGTACCCCGGGGACACGTTCGAGTTCGGGCAGGAGGCGGCGCAGCGGGTGGGTACGGTGCAGGTCGTCGCTCCGGTAGGTGACGACGAACTGGATCCCGGCCTGGTCCAGGTTGCGGATCAGGAAGACGAGCAGGTCACGGGTGGCGCTGTCGGACCAGTGCAGGTCCTCCAGGACGACGGTGAGGCCGCCGTCACGCGCCGCCTGGGTCAGCAGCCGGAGGATCTGCTCGAAGAGGATGCCCCGGTTCTCCCGCCGCTCCGCCGGAACCTCGCCCAGTTCGGGCAGCAGCCGGGCGAACTCGCCGACCCCGCCCGGGGCGGCCGCCTCGAACACCGCGCGCCCGCGTTCACGGAGGAACTGGCGCAGAACCGCCGTGAACGGCGCGTAGGCCAGACCGTCGACGCCCAGCTGGAGGCAACCACCGACCAGGACCGTCCCCTCCGGGTGGGCAGCGACGAACTCACTGACCAGGCGACTCTTACCCACCCCGGCGTCACCGCCGATCAGGACCACGCCCGGTGCCTCCTCATGGGCTCGTCTGGCGTGTTCCCGGAGGAAACGGAGTTGGGTCTCCCGGCCGACGAACGTGGCGCTGGTCTCTACGAGAAGGGGCATAGCACTCATTATGCCGCCGCTCCTCCCACCGATCGGAGTTGTCCACAGGCTTGTTCCCGCCCTGACACGGGGTCCTCCAGCCGCTCACGGACCCCTCGTCCCGGACGTTCGCTCCCGGTCCCCGCCGTCTGCGCCCCGACTCGTCCGAGGCCGGGGGCCCGGCCTCGGACGCGCCGATGCGGGTGCCGTCGACCTCCATGGTCGGTACACCCGGGTCGGGCACCGCCCCGGACATCCTCGGACCCGCCCCCGGCCCTCCGGTCCCGGTGCCGTCGCCAGGGACGTGTCGGTTCCGCTCCCGCGGTGCCCGCGCGACCTCGCCCCTCCGTCCGGGACTCAGACCAGGCCGAGTTCGCGGGCACGCGCCCCGGCCGCGGTCCGGTTGGCCACACCGAGCTTGGCGAGGATGTTGGACACGTGCACGCTCGCTGTCTTGGGCGTGGTGAACAGCTCACGCGCGATCTCGGCGTTGGTGCCGCCCACGGCGAGCAGCCCGAGGACCTCGGTCTCCCGTGCGGTGAGTCCGGCGGGGGCGGTGGGCGGTGACGCGTGCCCGTCCAGCGCCACCCCGAGACGGCGCGCCAGTCCGACGGCTGCCCGTTCCAGCGGCTGCGCGCCGCACTCGACAGCCGCCGCGTGCGCCTGGCCCACCCACGTACGGGCGGTGGAGCCGTCGCCCGCCGCCAGAGCGGTCCGCGCGGCCGAGAGCCGGGCCCTGGCCAGGTGGAGCACCATAGGCGTGCGCTCCCACCCGGTGACCGCCTCACCCCAGGCCTCCAACGCCCGCCCGTGTGTCCCCGACGCCTCGGCCAACCGGGCGCGGACGGTCGAGCGGGTGGCGTTCTGCACCGGTCCGTGCGCGGGCATGCCCGCCGACACCTCGCCCAAGCGGGATCGGACGGGGTGGGCGGTGTCGCCGTCCCGTCGTCGCACCGCCTCCGACGCCAGATCCAGCACCGCCCACCCGTACCCGGGCGAGTCGGCGAGCGGCAACCGGTCGAGGACCTGGGCGGAGTAGTCCAGCGCGGTCGCGTCATCACCCTCGGCCAGGAGTAGATCCAGCCAGGCGGTGACCGCCTGCTGGGCCTGATCCAGGCGTTCCATGCTCAGCACCGCCGTCCGGTCCACCCGGGCGATGCCCGACCGGGCGGCCGCCAGGTCGTCGTGCGCCGCCCCGGAACGGGCGGCGGCGAGGTCGCCCTGGGCGATCGCCGCACGGTTCCAGGGCACCAGGAGGAACACCCGGTGCATGGGTGAGGCACTGCGGTGCAGGGTCTCGTCCACGATGGACCGGGTGCTGTCGAGGCGGCCGAGCTCGAAGTGGATCTCAGCGCGGTTCTGGTGCATGAAGCTGCTGTGCACTCCGCTCCGGCCCCAGGCCCGGTGGTCACTGAGCAGCCTGTCCAGGAGTGCGAGCCCCTCCTGGTGCTCACCCCGTTCCCGCAGGAAATGGGCGAGGTTGTTGACACCGCGCGCCTCCATGGCCGTGTCGCCGATCTCCCGCGAGACCCGAATCGACCGCTCGATGATCGCGCGCCCCTCCCGCTGGTCGCCCCGGCTCATCCGGACGGAGCCCAGGGTGACCAGCGCCGCCGCCTCGGCGGAGCGGTCGCCGGTCCGCTCGGCCACGTCGAGCGCACGTTGGGCCAGGTCCGTGGAGGAGGCACCCAGGTGCAGCTGTTCCCCCGGCCGGAACATGGTCTCCCGGGCCAGGATGGACAGCATGACGCCGTACCCGGGCATGTGCGGGGGGTGGGTGCGCAGGGCCCGCGCGAGGTCCTCGACCGCGCCTCGGTCCACGCAGCGGGTCCTGGCCTGGCCGCGGCAGCGGAGCAGCACCGCGCGGACCGTCCTGGTGCGGTCGTCGTCCGCCGCGGGCAGGGCGGCCAGGGCCTCGTCGCACAGTTCCCCTGCCCGGCGCGGCCGACCGGCGGCCAGGGCTGCCAGGGCCGCGCTCGAGAGCACCTCCTCCCAGGAGCGGCCCGCGGCGCGCTCCACCGCGTCGGGGACCCGGTCCCACAGGCCCAGGACGCGTTCCAGCATCGTGAGCTGCTCGGCGTGGGCGAGGGACGCACCGGCCCGCTCGGCGGCCCACCACGCGGCCTGCAGGGCCCGGGGCAGGTCGTGGGCGGCCTGGTAGTGGTGGGCCTGTTCGGCGGCGCGGCGGTCGGCGGGGACCGATTCGGGGGACTCGTCGACGAGTCGGGCGAAGCGCAGGTGCAGCCGGGCGTGCGGGCCGGGCAGCAGACCGTCGTGCACCGCCTCCCGCAGCAGGGCGTGCCGGAACCGGTAACCGGTCCCGTGCACCCGGAGCAGGTTGGCGTCGACCAGGGTGTGCAGGGCGCTTTCCGCCTCGGGCTCGGCGAGGTCGCAGGCGCGGATCAGGGTCTCGTGGCCGATCTCCCCGGAGACCGCGCCGACCGAGGCCACGCGCAGCACCGCGACCGCCGCGTCGGGCAGTCCGTGCAGGGCGGACAGCAGGAGTTCACGGAAGTGGTCGGGCACCGCGTCGGAGCCGGTCGCGTGGTTCTCCCCGGAGGCGGCGAGCGCCTCGACGAAGAGGGGGATGCCGTCGCTGCGTTCGTACAGGTCGTCCAGGGTGATGGAGGTGAGCGTGGCCCCGGTGATGGCGGCCACCTGCGCGGCCACCTCCTCCCTGGTGAGCGGCGCCAACTCCAGGCGGGTGACTTCGGGCAGCCGTTCCAGCTCCGGCAGGAGGCGGCGTAGCGGGTGGGTGCGGTGTAGGTCGTCGGACCGGTAGGTGGCGATGATCTGGACACCCGGTAGGTCGAGGTTGCGGATCAGGTAGACGAGCAGGTCACGGGTGGCGCCGTCGGCCCAGTGCAGGTCCTCCAGCACCAGTGTGACCCCGTGTTCCCCGGCGACCCGTTGGACCAGACGCAGGACCTGCTCGAAGAGGAGTCCGCGCGCCTCCTGGTGCCCTTCCGGCGGGTCGCCCAGTTCAGGCAGAAGTCGGGAGAGCTCGCCGGCACCACCCGGGAACGACTCCTCGACGATGGCTCGGCCGTGTTCACGGAGGAACTGGCGCAGGAGTGCCGTGAAGGGTGCGTAGGCGAGGCCGTCCACCCCCAGTTGCAGGCAGCCGCCGACGAAGACGGTTCCCGCGGGGCGGGTCCCGGCGAACTCGGTGACCAGTCGTGTCTTGCCCACCCCGGCATCCCCGCCGACGAGCACGGCCCCGGAGGACTCCGAGTACGACCGCTCGGCGTGTTCCGCCAGAAGCCGGAGCTGCTCCTCCCTGCCGATGACGACGGGACTGGTTCCGGCGTGGTTGGACATGCCGTCCATGATGCCGAGCAGGGGGTGCGCCCCTCGTTCGGCTTCTCCCGCCACGCCCGACGCGGAGGCGGGCACGGTGTCGCCCTCGAGTGCGGACACGGTGTCTGCCCTCCAAGTCGGACGTGGTGGCCGGTGTGCCGGATGGGTTTCGGCGGGCGGGGGTCACGCTGCCCGACCGAAGCGCCCCTTGCGCTTCTCCTCGTCCGCGGAACGTGCCCGGCGCGCCCGGCCGCGTTCCTCCCGGCGTCTGGCCCGTTCCTCGGCGCGGGCCTGGCGGGCGGTACGCAGGTGTTCGAACTCGCGCAGCCGCTCCTTGGTCAGGTTCTGCGCGTGTGCGTTCATGAGTTCGCTGTGGAACACGGTGATCCTCTCCCCTCGCGGCGAAACCCCCTGTCCCGCCGTCTGCGACCAACGATCGCCCTAAGACCCGGTCGCGCGCATGGGGAGGAATCCCAGTCCTGGCCGACGGATGGGGGGCGAACCGCTAAGAGATGCCTAAGACCTGGGGTGGTATGGCTAAGAACGCCCCTGAGGAGCGGGTTGCCGCTCAGGCGTGTCACCCAATGCCATCATGGCGTCGCTCGTAGTTGTCTTGTGCTGACGGTGAGCGAGAGTGGGGGAGAGACATGGGTCGGGTCGCGTGGGGGATCCGGGGTGTCGCGGCGGTCGCCGTGCTGGCGGCCGCGGGGGCGGGGGCGGCGCCGGGGTGGGCCGACGGGGAGGCCGCGGGGGCGGGGGTCGGGTCCGCCGTGCCCGGGCTCGACCCGTCGGGTGCGGTCGGTCTGGTGCTGACCGCCGAGGACCGGAGTCCGATGCCGGGGGAGGAGGCCGTGTTCCGGGCGACCGTGGCCAACGGTGGGGGAACCCCCGTGGAGGGCGCCCTGCTCGCCCAGCACGTGCCCGAGGAGCTGGAGATCGTGGCGGCGGGTGAGGGGGTTCTCGCCGGGGGCATCGTGAACTGGCGGGCCGACGTGCCCGACGGAGGGGAGGCCGAGTTCGTGCTGCGGGTCCGGGTGCCCGCGGGGGCCGTCGCGGGGGACCGCCTGATGAGCACGGCGTGCCTGCTGCTGGACCGCGACGCCGACCCGACGTCGTGCGCGAGCGACACGTTGGTGGTGGGTGAACCGACCATGATGTCCAGGGTGGACGCGTTCGTGGGCGCCGGGTCGGTGCGGGTGGCCGGGGCGGCGCTCGGCCTGGCGCTGGTCTGGCTGCTCTGGCGCACGCGAAGGACGGCGCGGCCCTGACCGGGACAGGCCCTCGGGGTATCGTTACGTCGGTGTGTCATGAAAACCGGTTCGAAAACTACGCGTCGTAGTAGTCTGGCGCCATGGACATCTTCTACTCCGCGCTCGTCTTCCTGCACATGATCGGCCTGGCCGGCATCGTCGCGGGCTTCCTCATGCAGGTGATCACCGGCAACGCCAAGTCGACGAAGGTGCTGCTGCACAGCTCCCTCCTCCAGCTCGTCACCGGACTGGCCCTCGTCGGTGTGGCCGAGATGGCCGGCGACCCGGAGATGAACCACGTCAAGGTCGGCGTCAAGCTCGTGATCGCCCTGGCCGTGGTGATCCTGGGGGTCCTCAACCTCCGCAAGCCCTCGAACCGGCTGGCCGCCGCGGCCGGTGTCCTCGCGATCGTCAACATCGGCGTCGCGGTGTTCTGGTAAGGGGTCCGGGGCGGCCCCGCAGTCGTCCGATCCGCTCGACCGCCGGTGTCGGCGAGGTCTCGAACCTCGCCGGCGCCGGCTTTTTCTTGCGTGCTTTCAGGAATCTTGCGTTGATTTTCCGTCTCCCCGAGCAGAGTTGACTCGCAGGTCAAGGCCGCTTCACCGGAGTCCCGGTCACGTCGGGGCATCCGCCACGCGCTTGGGTTATCGCAGTTCGGAGCCGAATTCATCGCACTGCGTGACGGTGGAAACGCGAAGCGAACCCCCTGTTCACAAGAGTCGGGGGTTCTGTTACGTTCGTCACCTTCACGCAAACTCTTGCAGCAAGTGCAAGAGTGTGACGGCGGGGCAGCGCGGCCCCACCGAGAAACTCCCCCAAGGAGCGCGCATGAGCTCGAAACGACACCGACTCGGCGGGGCCCTGGCGGCCCTCGCCCTCGGTACCGCACTGGCGGTACCCGCGCTGGCGGCGGCGCCCGCCTCAGCGGCGACACCCCAGGAGGTCCCCCAGGCCCCGGCCGCCACGGTCGAGGCCAACGGTGAGACGATCGTCCACCTCTTCGAATGGACCTGGGACTCCGTCGCCGCCGAGTGCGCCGACTTCCTCGGCCCCAACGGCTTCGGCGGCGTCCAGGTCTCCCCGCCCCAGGAGCACGTGGTCATCCCCTCGGCCGAGGGGGCCGAGTACCCCTGGTGGCAGGACTACCAGCCGGTCTCCTACCGGATCGACAACACCCGGCGGGGAACCGCCGAGGAGTTCCAGACGATGGTCGACACCTGCCGTGACAACGGGGTCAGGATCTACGTCGACGCCATCATCAACCACATGACGGGTCCCGGCTCCGGCACCGGAAGCGCGGGCACCGACTGGGAGTACTACGACTACCCGGACCTGTTCGGCGACGGGTCGGCCGCCTACGAGCACGGCGACTTCGAACCCTGCTACGACACCATCTCCGACTGGGGCGACAAGTGGGAGGTGCAGAACTGTCAACTCCTGGAGCTGTCCGACCTCGACACGGCCGACCCCCAGGTGCGCGGGAACATCCGGCGGTACCTCAACGGCCTGGTGGACATGGGTGTGGCGGGCTTCCGCGTGGACGCCGCCAAGCACGTCCCCGAGGCCCACGTCCAGGACATCTTCGCCAACCTGAACGACGTGCCCGGGTTCGGAGGCAAGCCGGACGTCTACTACGAGGTCTACGGCGACGCGACCATCCCCTACACCCAGTACACCTTCGACGGCGGCCGCGCCACCAACTTCGACTACCAGCGCGACGTCGCCGGGAAGTTCGCCGACGGCGACATCTCCGGGCTGGCGAACCTGCCCGACTACGGCGGCCTCTCCGACGACCAGGCCACGGTGTTCATCGACAACCACGACACCCAGCGCTCTGCCCCCGCCCTCACCCACAAGGACGGTGAACGCTACTACCTGGCCACCGCGTTCATGCTCGCCCACCCCTACGGGCACCCGAAGGTGATGTCGAGCTACGACTTCCACGAAGAGGCTCAGGGGCCGCCCAGCGTCGGTGAGGTCCCCGGCAACCCGGCGGGCTGGATCACCGAGGACACCGACTGCTCCAGCGCCGCATGGATCTGCGAGCACCGCGACCCCGCCGTCGCCGGGATGGCCGCCTTCCGCAACTCCACGGGTGACACCGCCGTCATCCAGCGAGCCACCGACGGGAACTCCCGCCTGGCCTTCGACCGCGGCGACCGCGGGTTCGCCGCCTTCAACGCCGGAGGGGGCACCTGGAACCTGACCGTCGACACCAACCTTCCCGACGACACCTACGAGAACGCTGCGGGAAACGGCTCGTTCACCGTCTCCGACGGACAGGTCACCGTCTCGGTCCCCGCCAACGGAGCCGTCGCGCTGCACGTCGGCGGCGTGTGCGACGACCCCGAGGAGTGCGACGGGGGCACCGGTGACACGCTCTCCGCGACCGTCCACACCGACTACGGCCAGGAGGTGTACGTCGTCGGATCCACGCCCGAGCTCGGCTCCTGGACCCCCCAGGACGGAGTGCGGCTGACCACCGACGAGAGCTCCTACCCCGTGTGGACCGGAACGCCCGAGATCGCCTCGGCGGCCGAGTGGAAGCTGGTGAAGGTCGACGGCTCCGGGAATACCGTCTGGGAGGAGGGCGACAACCGCGTCGGTCCCCCCTCCGGCGGCGTGACCTGGGGGTCGAGCGGCGGTGGCGGAACCACCTGCACCACGGTGGCCACGGAGTTCAACGTCCAGGCCGAGACCCACTACGGCCAGGAGGTCTACGTCGTCGGATCGATTCCCGAGCTCGGTTCCTGGGACCCGGCCGGCGGCCTGCGGCTGAGCACCAACGAGGCGAGCTACCCCTGGTGGGGCGGTTCCACCGAGCTGACGATCGGCACGGAGTTCGAGTACAAGTACGTGAAGATCGACGGCTCCGGGAACGTCGAGTGGACGTCGGGCGGCAACTTCGTCGCGACCAGTGACGACAGCGACGGCGGCTGCACGCAGGCGTTCAGCGACCACTGGAGCTGACACACCACCGGCGGGCGTCCCC
>NZ_ANBC01000885.1 GCF_000341125.1 Nocardiopsis lucentensis DSM 44048
CGCCCCCGCGCACACTCCTTCGCGCGGGGGCGCCCCCGTTCCACGTCCCTCAGTCGTCGTAGAAGACCCGCTCCATCACCGACCGCGCCCTCCGGGTGGTGCGCAGGTAGGTCTCCGTCAGCTGTTCGGCGGGCCCCTCCGACACCTCCTCGCCGTCCTCGGTCTCCTCACCGCTGCGGAACCCCATCGCCTCCGCCAGGGCGGCCCGCACACGCAGGTCGCTCGGCAGCGAGTCGCCGCCCCGGCCGCGCACCAGCATGACCATGCCGCGCACCCGCGACGCCAGCCGCCAGGCCCGCTCCAGCTCCGCCCCGTCGTCGGCCGCCAGGAAACCGTGCGCCACGGCCACCTCCAGCGCCTCCAACGTCCCCGTCGTCCGCAGGTCCGGGAACTCGTGGGCGTGGCGCAGCTGCACGAGCTGGGCCACCCACTCCACGTCCGACAACCCGCCCCGGCCCAGCTTCGTGTGCAGGGTCGGGTCGGCGCCGCGCGGCAGCCGCTCGGCCTCCATCCGGGCCTTGAGCTTGCGGATCTCCAGGACCGCGGCGGCGTCGATGCCGCCCTGCGGGTACCGGACGGGGTCGATCAGGGCCGTGAACGCCGCGCGCAGCTCCGGGTCGCCCGCGATCGGCCGGGCCCGCAGCAGCGCCTGGCTCTCCCACACCTGGGACCAGCGCCCGTAGTACGCGGCGTAGGACTCCAGCGTGCGCACCACCGGTCCGCTCCGGCCCTCCGGGCGCAGGTCGGTGTCGACCTTCAGCGGCGGGTCCGCGGCGGGCATCTCCAGCAGCCGCGCCAGCTCCCGCACGATCGCCAGCGCCTGGCGCGTCGCCGCTCCCGTGTCCGCCCCGGGCAGGGGGTCGTGCACGTACATCACGTCCGCGTCGCTGGCGTAGGTCAGCTCACCGCCGCCGAACCGGCCCATCGCGACCACGCAGACCCGTGTGAGCGGTTCGTCCCCGGACGCGGCGACCACCCGGTTGCACGCCACCTTCAGCGCCGCCTCGACGGTGACGGCAGCGATGTCGGTCAGGGCCGCGCCGACCTCCTCGACCGACGACACCTCCAACAGGTCCGCGGCGGCCGTCCGTAGCAGCTCTCGACGGCGCAGCGCGCGCACCGCGGACACCGACTCCTCGGACCAGTCGTAGCGCCGCAGCGCGGCCTCGGCCTCCCCGGCCAGCACCTTCGGTTCACGGCGTGCCAGGTCGGCGTCGTCGGCCAGCGTCGCGACCGCGTCGGGGGCGCGGAGCAGCAGGTCGGTGACGTACCG
>NZ_ANBC01000886.1 GCF_000341125.1 Nocardiopsis lucentensis DSM 44048
GCCCCGCCCGGGTCGGCGAACCCCAGGGCCTCCAGCCGTGCCCGCGCCTGGTCCGGCGAGAGCCGCGCCTCCTCCTCCGGCAGCCGCGCCACGGCGTTGAGCAGCGGGCGGTAGAACAGCTTCTCGTGCAGCCGCCGCACCTCGGCCGACACCCTGCGCCGCGCCTCGGTCAGCTCCCGCACCGGGTCCGCCGTGTACCCCAGCGCCCGCCCGAGCCGCCGCAGCTGCCCCGGTCCGTCGGGGCTGGCCGGGTCGGGCATCATGTGCGTGCGACGCAGCCGCTCCAGCTGCAGCAGGTGCTCCACACGGCGCAGGAACCGGTAGGCGTCGGCCAGGCCCACCGCGTCCCTGCGACCCACGTACCCGTGCTCGGACAGGGTGGCGAGCGCGTCCAGGGTGTTCCCCGACCTCAACCGCTCGTCCGTGCGCCCGTGCACCAGCTGCAGCAGCTGGACCGAGAACTCGATGTCGCGCAGTCCGCCCGGCCCCAGCTTGAGCTCCCGCTCGGCCTGGCCGACCGGGATGTGCGCCACCACCCGGCGGCGCATCGCCTGCACGTCCTCCACGAAGTCCGGGCGTCCCGCGGCCTCCCAGACCATCGGCGAGATCGCCGCCCGGTAGGCCGCGCCCAGCTCGGCGTCGCCCGCGATCGGGCGGGCCTTCAGGAGCGCCTGGAACTCCCACGTCTTGGCCCAGCGCTCGTAGTAGGCCAGATGGCTCGCCAGCGGGCGGACCAGCGGCCCGTTCTTTCCCTCCGGCCGCAGGGCCGGGTCCACCTCCCACAGCACGCCCTCGGCGTCGGTCTCGGACGGGATGCGCATCATGGCGGTGGCCAGGCGGGTGGCCGCCCGCATCGCGGCCTGCTCGTCCACCGGCTCGTCGCCCTCGGAAACCTCGGCCGGCTCGGCCACGAACACCACGTCGACGTCACTGACGTAGTTCAGCTCACGGCCGCCGCACTTGCCCATGCCGATCACGGCCAGACGGCACCGGGCGGCGTCCTCCGGGTGCTCGGCGCGCGCCACGGCCAGCGCCGCGTCGAGGGCGGCGGCGGCCAGGTCGGCCAGTTCGGCGGCGACCTCCTCGACGCCGCACACCCCGGTCAGGTCCCGACCGGCCAGGCGTAGGACCCGCCTGCGGTAGGCGACGCGCAGGGCGTGCCGCAGGCTGTCGGGGGAACCCCCGTCGAACACGGCGGCGGTCGGCGCCGGCGAGTCGGGATCGGCGCCGACGGTGTGCAACAGGCCCCGGCGCAGCTCCTCCGGGGCGGGGGCGCGGGCGGCGTCGGCTCCGCGCAGCTCACGCCAGTCGCCCGAGTGGCGGACCAGGTGGTCGGTGAGCGCGGTGCTGGTGCCCAGGACAGCGCACAACCGGGCACGGAGGTCGGAGTCCTCGCGCAGGACCGCCAGGACCTCGTCCGGGTCCTGGTCGGCCTCCAGGACCCGGATCAGGCCGAGCAGCGCCTGGTCGGGATCCGGCGCCTCGGCGAGGGCGTCGATGACGTCGGTGTCGGTCCGGGGATCGAGACCGGCCTCCTCGACCAGTCGCAGGGCCCGGGTGCTGTCACTGAAGCCACGCCTGGCCAGCGCGCCTGCTGTCATGTTGGTCTTTCCGTCCCTTGCCACGCGTCAACGGTAACCGGGCAGGCCCCGGAACCGGGTCGGGGCCGGGATCCGGGCGG
>NZ_ANBC01000887.1 GCF_000341125.1 Nocardiopsis lucentensis DSM 44048
GGCGTCACCCCTGGGAGCTTCCCGACGACCTAGATGTCGTAGTAGAGCTCGAACTCACGCGGGTGCGGGCGCAGCCGCAGGGAGTCGATCTCCTCCGTGCGCTTGAAGTCGATGTAGGTCTCCAGCAGGTCCTTGGTGAAGACACCGCCCTCGAGCAGGAACTCGTGGTCGGCCTCCAGGGCCTCCAGGGCCTCGTCCAGCGACGCGGGCACGGTCTTGATGGCCTGGGCCTCGGCCGGGGGCAGCTCGTAGAGGTCCTTGTCGACCGGCTCCGGCGGCTCGATCTTGTTCTTGATGCCGTCGATGCCCGCCATGAGCATCGCGGAGAAGGCCAGGTACGGGTTGGCCGACGGGTCCGGCACGCGGAACTCGATGCGCTTGGCCTTCGGGTTGGAACCGGTGAGCGGCAGGCGGATGCAGGCCGAGCGGTTGCGCTGGCTGTACACCAGGTTGATCGGGGCCTCGTAGCCCGGCACCAGGCGGTGGTAGGAGTTCACCGTCGGGTTGGTGAAGGCGAGCAGCGCCGACGCGTGCTTGAGCAGACCGCCGATGTAGTAGCGGGCGGTGTCGGAGAGCTGGCCGTAGCCGGACTCGTCGAAGAACAGCGGCGCGCCGTCCTTCCACAGGCTCTGGTGGCAGTGCATGCCGGAGCCGTTGTCACCGAACAGCGGCTTGGGCATGAACGTGGCCGTCTTGCCCGCCTCGTTGGCGACGTTCTTGACGATGTACTTGTACAGCTGCACGCGGTCGGCCTGCTGGAGCAGCGTGCCGAACTTGATGCCGATCTCGGCCTGGCCGGCGGTGCCGACCTCGTGGTGCTGGAGCTCGACCTCCAGACCGGAGTCGATCAGGGCGCGGACCATGTCGGAGCGCAGGTCGCTGTAGTGGTCGACCGGCTCGACCGGGAAGTAGCCACCCTTGTAGCGCGGACGGTAGCCGCGGTTGCCGCCCTCGATGGAGGAACCGGTGTTCCAGGCGCCCTCGATGGAGTCGATCTCGTAGAAGCCGGTGTTGGCCCGGGTCTCGAACTTGACGTCGTCGAAGATGTAGAACTCGGCCTCGGGGCCGAAGAAGGCGGTGTCGGCGACACCCGAGCCACGGAGGTAGGCCTCGGCCTTGCGGGCGACGTTACGCGGGTCCCGGCTGTAGGACTCCAGCGTGAGGGGGTCGTGCACGAAGAACGTCATGTTCAGCGTCTTGTGCTTGCGGAACGGGTCCAGCACGCCGGTGCTCAGGTCGGGGAGCAGCAGCATGTCGGACTCGTGGATGGCCTGGAAGCCGCGGATCGAGGACCCGTCGAACATCTGGCCATCGGTGAACGTCGACTCGTCGACGTTCTCGGTCGGGAGGGTGACGTGGTTCACGCCTCCGAACAGGTCCGTGAACCGGACGTCGAGGAACTTGACGTCCTCGTTTCGGATATAGGCGAGCACCTCGTCGACGCTGCTGAACAAAACGAACCTCCGTGCAGGTGGCTGAGGCGACCGGCTCCGATCCGCTCCGTCGCGGACGCCTCGGAGCACACGCCGCCTCCCGGCTTCGTCATCGAAGCTAGGAGGGGGTGGTTTCCACGCCATGTCTCGATTGTTTCCTGCATGTTACGGAGCCCGCCGTTTTCGCAGACCAACCCGCGTTAACAGGTGATTCCACCATGCAAGGGGAGAAAACAGGACGTTCGCCGGGGGTCTCCCGTGACCGGAACCACTCCGGTACGCGTGTCGAATCCGGCCCATCCGACGCCGGGACCGGCGCGGACGCGTGTGCCGGGCCGATACCGTGAAGGCTATGAGCGACGAGAGGCGCAGCGGCGCGGCCGCGCCCGAGGACGGCTTCCGTTACCGGGGCAACCGCCTGGGCCTGCCGGAGAGCGGTCCCGGCTCGGTGCCCGGTGTCGGCCGCCGCCTCGCCGGACTGGCACTGGACTGGACCCTGGCGATGCTGCTGGCCCTGGTCGCCTACCGCGTGGGGCTGGTCGGGTCCGGTGTCTCCGCCCAGGCGGAGGTCGCCCCTTTGATCAGCAACACGGCCCTGGTCGTGTACGCCGCGCTCAGCATCGTGCTGCTCACGCTGTTCGGCACCACCGTCGGCCGCCGTCTGGTCGGGGTCGGGATCACCGCGACCGGTGAGCGCTCCTGGCCGTGGTTCGTGTCCATGACCGTGCGCACGCTGCTGCTGTGCCTGGTCATCCCCGCCGTCATCTACGACCGTGACACCCGGGGACTGCACGACCGCGCCGCGGGCACGGTCGCCACCCGTTTCTGAGGGGCAGCGAACTGCCGTTGATTAAGTGTGCATGAGTGTGCATGACATGCTTTTAGTTGCTCTATGATCATGGCGTGAATCTGACAGAGTGGGCACGAGCGCAGGGGGTGAGCCCCCACACCGCGTACCGGTGGTTCAAGAACGGCACGCTTCCCGTGCCCGCTGAGCGGGTTGGGCCGCGCACGATCCTGGTGAACATCGACGCCGCCACGAGGCCGGAGACGATCGGTGGTCTGGGCCTGTACGCCCGTGTCTCCTCCCACGACCAGAAGAGCGACCTGGAACGCCAGGTGGCCCGGTTGTCGGAGTGGGCGGCCCAGGCCGGTCACCGCGTGGTCCGCGTGGAAGCGGAGATCGCATCCGGGATGAACGGGGCCCGCTCCAAAGCGAAGCGGCTGCTGGCCGACCCTGCCGTGACCACCGTGGTGGTGGAG
>NZ_ANBC01000888.1 GCF_000341125.1 Nocardiopsis lucentensis DSM 44048
ACGACCAATCCCCTCATACCCGAAGAACTAACGAAAAACTCAGTAGGTATGCTCTGCTGTCTCACCAGCCACAGGAGATTGTTCATCTTCCTGCGCGGCTGGGCCACTTGCGTATGACAGGTGGACCCAAACGGCGTTTTCGATCGCAACCAGTAGTAGAAGCGCTTGGACGGAACGAATGTGACGGCATGGCTCTTTGGTGACGCTGTGCCCGATCCGGTACGCCAGTCAGCCGGTCACTGACCCGGCCGTTGACCCCACCCGTATGAGTGGCTACCCCCTGAGTAGAGGTCTGTCCCGGTCAGAACATATGCAGGGGCCACCAATGGTCCGCCCGACAGGTGTCGTGGGCGACCATCCTCAAAGTGGGTGCGATGCGGTGTCGTCGGGCGCTCCTCACGTCGACGGATCGAGCCCCTTTGGAGTACCCCTTGGCCCTGACCCTGGATGAACTCAAGCAGCTTCCACCCACCATCGACCTGATGACCGCCGCTCGGATCCTCGGCATCGGTCGCACCAAGGCGTACGAACTCGCCCGGGTCGACGACTTCCCGTGCCGGGTGGTGCGGATCGGCGGACTCACCGTGTCTCAACGGCGGATCTGTTGCGAGTGATCGGGGCGGCGGACGGAGAGCGCTGAGGGTCGCGCGGTGCCGCTGATGGCCGGTCGCGGCCATCTCGTGACGTTCAATCCCACGGTCGAACCACGGTCAAACAAGAAGAGGCCTGATCGTGGATGTCCACGATCAGGCCTCTCACCTGGTACTTCTCAGTCGGGGTGGCGGGATTTGAACCCACGACCTCTTCGTCCCGAACGAAGCGCGCTGCCAAGCTGCGCTACACCCCGAAGCAACGTCCCCAAGTCTAGCGGACGTGTGGAGTGCTCGCGCACACCTTTTCCGGCCCCCGACGGCGGGCGGCTCAGCCGGCGGCGACGAGGTCCAGCAGCGACGCCTCCGGGCGGCAGCAGAACCGCACCGGCGCGTACGGCGACGTGCCCAGGCCGCCGGACACGTGCAGCCACGCGTCGTCGTACCGGTGCAGCCCCCACGCGCGGCGCCGGTCGATCCCGCAGTTCGTGACAAGCGTTCCGTAGAAGGGCAGGCACAGCTGGCCGCCGTGCGTGTGTCCCGCGAGCAGCAACTGGTACCCGTCGGCGGCGAACCGGCTCAGATTGGCCGGTTCCGGCGAGTGCAGAAGACCCACCCGCACGTCCGCGTGGGGGTCCGCCGGACCGGCGACGTCCTCGTACCGGTCCAGCTCGATGTGCGAGTCGTGCACACCCGCCAGCGCCACGTCCAGACCGCCCGCCTTGAGCGCCCCCCGGTGGTTGTTCAGGTCCAGCCAACCCGACGCCGACATCGCCTCGCCCAGCTCACGCCAGGGCAGGTCCGGGGTCCGGCGCTCCTCGTAGTCGGCCCGACTCGTCCGCCACAGGTACCGCGCGGGGTTCTTCAACCGCGGCGAGTACATGTCGTTCGACCCGAACACGAACGCCCCGGGCCGGTCCAGGAGCGGCCCCAGGGCGTCGGCGAACGGCCCGACGGCGTCCGGGTGCGCCAGCGAGTCTCCCGTGTTGACCACCAGGTCCGGCTCGTGCGCCGCCAGTCCCCGGATCCACTCGATGAGCATCCTCCGGCCGGGCGTCAGGTGTGCGTCGGACAGGTGCAGGATCCGCAACCGGTCGCTCCCCGGCGGAAGCAGCGGCAGCTCGTACCGC
>NZ_ANBC01000889.1 GCF_000341125.1 Nocardiopsis lucentensis DSM 44048
CCGGCGCAGGACCCGCCCGCTGTCCGTTCCCATCGGCTCTCCTCCATTGGTCGACTCGATCGTCTCAGATGCGCGGTGCGCGTGTTCACAAATCGTTGGTTCCGCCGTGGGCCGCCGCCGTAGGATCGGTGCCATGTCCGAACTCAAAGACCGCCTCAAGAACGACCTGACCACCGCCATCAAGGCGCGTGACACGGTTCGCACCGGCACCCTGCGCATGGTCATCGCCGCGATCTCGACCGAGGAGGCCGCCGGATCCACCCAGCGTTCCCTCGACGACGACGAGATCATCACGCTCCTCACCCGCGAGGCGAAGAAGCGCAAGGAGGCCGCGGAGGCGTTCGACAAGGGCGGACGGGCCGAGCAGGCCGCCGCTGAGCGGGCCGAGAGCGAGGTCATCTCCGACTACCTGCCCGCGCAGCTCTCCGACGAGGAGCTCTCCCAGCTGGTCGCCGCCGCCATCGCCGAGACCGGCGCCGAGGGTCCGCGTGCGATGGGCCAGGTCATGAAGGTGGTCAACCCCCAGATCGCCGGTCGGGCCGAGGGGGCCCGGGTGGCCGCCGAGGTCAAGCGCCAGCTGGCCTGACCCACGACGAAACGGGCGGGGG
>NZ_ANBC01000890.1 GCF_000341125.1 Nocardiopsis lucentensis DSM 44048
GAACGGCGACATCGGCTGTACCGGGAACCAGGTCTCGGTGTCCGCCGGGCCGGTCGGCGTGAGGCCGCCCTGGCTCAGGAACACGTTCACCGTGGCGCCCTCCGGCAGGCGTGTGCCCGGGTCGGGGTTGACCGCGGCCACCGTGCCCTCGGGCTGCGAGGAGCGGATCCGGCCGCCGGACACGTTCACCCGGTACCCGGCGTCCTGGAGGGCGGCCACCGCGGCGTCCTCCTCCATGCCGATCACGTCGGGCACGCCGCCTTCGTCTGCGGCCGGGCTGGGCTCCTCGGTCTCCCTGGGCTGCCGGGGCGGTGCCGTGGAGCCGAACTGTGAGGGCGCGGGCGCCAGCTGCTCGACCTCCAGGCCCTCGTGGGCGGCCAGCATGGTGTCATGCCAGATCTGACCCGGGATCGTCGCGCCGAAGACCACGCTGAAGTAGCGGTCGCCGATGGTGACGTTGGTCAGCGGGTGCTGCTGCGGGCCGCGCGGGTCGCCGACGAAGATGGAGCTGGCCATCTGGGGGGTGATCCCGGCGAACCAGGCCGCCGCCGAGTTGTCGGTGGTGCCGGTCTTGGCGCCCGCCGGACGGCCGATGCCCAGGCCGGTGGTGGTGCCGCCGTTGAAGGTCTGCGACAGCAGGAAGGCGACCCCGTCGGCCACGTCCTCGTCGAGCCGCCGCTCGCAGTCCGGCTCGAAGTCGGTGGTCGTGTCGGCCTGCTTGTCCACGATGCGGGTGATCGCCTGCGGCTCGCAGTAGATCCCGCCCGAGGCGAAGGTCGCGTAGGCGTTGGCGACGCGCAGCGGCGAGACCTCCTCACTGCCCAGAGTGAAGCTGCTGTTGGCCAGTGTGTTCGGGTTCTCCGTGAACAGCGTGCCGTCGGCCCGCCGCAGGCCGAGGTTCTCCGCCATCTCGATCACGTCGCACAACCCCACCCGACGCTGGAGCTGGGCGAAGTAGGTGTTGGACGAGGCGCGGGTCCCCGTGACCATGTTGTGCACGCCGTCGTTGCTGTCCCCGAAGTTCGACACGTTCCAGGGCTGGAGACTGCCGCCGTTGCAGGACCGCTGCCCACTCACCGTCATGGTGCCCGGCGCGGGGAAGGAGGTGTTGAACGGCAGCCCCTCGTCCAGGGCCGCGGCCAGAGTGATCGGCTTGAACGTCGATCCGGCTTGGAAGCCCGTGCTCCCGCCCCGGTCGAAGTCGGTGGCGAAGTTGATGGACGTCTCGCCGAGCTTGCTCTCGTCGGGGCCGTAGTTGCGGCTCTGCATCATGCCGATGATGTGGCCGGTGCCCGGCTCGATGATGGCCTGGGCGGCGACCTTGCGGGACTCGTTCTCCCGGGGCACCCAGTCGTCCACGGCCGCCTGGCCCGCCTCCTGCGTCTGCGGGTCCAGGGTGGTGTGGATCTCCAGGCCGGCGGTGCGCAGCCAGCGCGCCCGCTCGGTCTCGTCGGAGCCGAAGCGCTCGTCCGCCTCGATCTCCCGGATCACGTAGTCGCAGAAGAAGGGCTGGTCGCTGGGGACGCAGCCGTTGGGCTCGGTGTCCAGGTCGAGGTCGATCGGGACCTCCTTGGCCTCGTCCGCCTCCTCCTGGGTGATCGCCCCGGTGGCGACCATGCGGTCGAGCACGACGTTGCGCCGCTCGGTGGTCTGCTCGGGGTAGAAGCGCGGGTTGTAGAGGTACGGGTAGCGCACGAGACCCGCGATCGTGGCGGCCTGGTGCAGTTCCAGCTCGCTCGCGGACACCTGGAAGAAGTGCTGGGCCGCGGACTCGACCCCGTAGGCGCCGTCGCTGAAGTAGGCGATGTTGAGGTAGCCCTCGAGGATCTCGTCCTTGCTCATCCGCTGTTCCAGGGCCACGGCGTAGCGCAGCTCCCGGATCTTGCGCGCGATGGTCGTCTCACGGGCCTGCTCCAGCTCCTCCTGGGAGGTGGCGGCCTCGATCTGGACGTTCTTCACGTACTGCTGGGTGATGGAGGACGCGCCCTCGACGTCGCCGTTGAGGGTGCGCACGGCCGCGCGGAGGGTGCCGGAGACGTCGATGCCGCCGTGCTCGTAGAAGCTGGCGTCCTCGATGGCGAGGATCGCGTCGACCATGACCGGTGAGACGTCCTCGAGCTCGACCAGCTCGCGGTTCTGGTCGAAGACCTCCGCGATGACGTTGCCCTCGCGGTCGTAGATCGTGGAACGTTGGGGAGGGGGCGGCGTCTCCAGGTTGCTCGGCATGTCGAGGAAGCCGCTGGCGACGTTCCTCGCCGTGATCCCGAGGCCGCCGAGTGCCGGGAGGGCCAGCGCCGCCACGAGGAGTCCCGCGATGGCGCCGACGACGACGAGTTGACTGATTCTTTGAAGCAATGTCCCCTGACCCACCCCATCAGACTAAGTGACCACGAACGCTCGAACAGGTGTGATGTGGAACGGAGGGTGCGTAGCCGTGTCGAATCGCCCGTCGGGGGTCCGGGCGACGCCCCCGGGTCATCTTGTCACGCCCAACGTCCCCGAACGGGGGTGCGGTTCGCTCTCCCGGGCCCCCGGCTCCGAGGGCGCGGGCCCCTCCGTGTGGCTTGGTTCGAGCGGGCCTTATGAGGTGGGACGCGATGGTCGATGGCGGGGTTCGCCTCCCCTGGTGTCCGGTTTCATACGATCAGGTAACGGCTGGGACGCGCCGCCGTTCGCGACGTCCGCCCCATCCGACGACCGGTGTCCGTCCCGGCCCGTCGGACCCCCGGGTCACCCGTCCGCGAGGGCCGCGCCGATGGTCCGCAGCCCCGCCAGGTCGTGCACGTCCTCCGGGAGCGCGGCCACCTCGGCCACCCGGATCCCGCGGTGGTGGGACAGCATGCGGTTGCGCAGCCGGGCCTCGTGCTCGCGTGTGCGGACCCGCTCCGCGTGCAACCGCAGCGCGGCCGACGCCAGCGAATGCGTGCCCGCGTCGCGCAGCGCCGTCTCCGCCCTGACCGCCTCCGCGGCCGTCAGGCGCGCGCCCGCCCCGTCCGGCAGGGGATGGGCGCGGTTGACCACCAGCCCCGCCAGCGGCATCCCGTCGGCCGCCAGGCGGTCGACGAAGTAGGAGGCCTCGCGCAGGGCGTCCGTGTCGGGCACCGTCACCACCACGAACGCCGTCCCCGGCGCCTGGAGCAGCCGGTAGGTCCGCTCCGCTCGCGCCTGGAAACCGCCGAAGACGGTGTCGAAGGCCGAGACGAACGAGCGCAGGTCGCTGAGGAGTTGGGCGCCCACCACCTTGTTCACGGCGGAGGTCACCAGGTTGACCCCGGCTCCCAGAAACCGGAACGCGCCCGTGCTCGCCGGAGCGCTGAGGAACCGGATCAACCTGCCGTCCAGGAACCGCCCCAACCGCTTGGGGGCGTCCAGGAAGTCGAGTGCCGACCGGCTGGGCGGTGTGTCCACCACGATCAGGTCCCACTCGCCCGACTGGCGGAGCTGGCCCAGCTTCTCCATCGCCATGTACTCCTGCGTTCCGGAGAAGCTGGTGGAGAGCGTTTGGTAGAAGGGGTTGGCCAGGATCTGGCGCGCGCGTTCGGGGTCGGCGTGCTCCTCGACGACCTCGTCGAACGTCCGCTTCATGTCGAGCATCATCGCGTGCAGGCCGCCCGGCGTCCCCTCGGGGAGCGGAACCGGGCGCGGCGCGTTGTCCAGGGACTCCAGGCCCAGTGACTGAGCCAGCCTCCGGGCCGGGTCCACGGTGATCACCACCGCCCGCCGTCCCCGTTCGGCCGCGCGCAGCCCCAGAGCGGCGGCCGTCGTGGTCTTCCCGACCCCACCCGCGCCGCAGCACACGATGATCCGGGTCTCCGGAGAGTCGATGAGCGCGTCCACGTCCAGACGGGGCGCGGAGGGCGCGTGCGTCGCGGTCACCGGTCCATCCCCTGTTCCCCCAGAGTCTCCGCCAGTCTGTCCAGCGCGGAGCGGTCCACACCGCCCTCCAGGTGGGGGAGTTCCACCACGGGCCGCCCCAGTTCCGTCAGACGGGCCCGTGTCCGGTGCTCCAGCCGCACCCGCAGCGCGTGTGCCCGGACCTCGTCGGACAGTGCCGCCGCCAGGCCGTCGACGTCGGACAGCCCGGCCGCCTTCAGCCCGGAGACGAGTTCCGCCTTGTCCAGCCCGCCGTTCGCGGCGGCGGCCAGGTCGTCCTCCCCCAGCAGGGGCGGACGCGCCATGTTGACGACCACCGATCCCACGCGCAGCCCCAGGGCGTTGATCTCGGCGATCCCGTCCAGGGTCTCCTGCGCGGGCATCTCCTCCAGCAGGGTCACGAAGTGCACCCGGGTCCGGGGGGAGCGGATGACCGACATGACCTTGTCGGCGTGGTCGCGGACCGGACCCACACGGGCCAGGCCGGCCACCTCCGAGTTGACGTTGAGGAACCGGCCGATCCGGCCGGTGGGCGGCGCGTCCATGACGACGGCGTCGTAGTGGAAGGGCGCGGAGGCGCTGTCCGCGGCCCGTCGGCGCGCGCCGGCGCGGCGGCGGACGGCCTCGGTGGCCTTGCCGGTCAGCAGGACGTCGCGCAGTCCGGGGGCGATCGTGGTCGCGAAGTCGACGGCGCCCAGCCGGTTCAGCGCCTGTCCGGCGCGCCGCATCCCGTAGAACAGCTCCAGGTACTCCAGCAGCGCCGATTCGGCGTCGGCGGCCAGGACGCACACCCGCCCGCCGCTCGGCAGGGGGGTCAACTCCCGCTCCTCGTACGGCAGCGCGGGGTGTCCGAGGAGGGTCGCCACTCCCTGTCGCCCCTCGACCTCGACCAGGAGGACGCGGCCGCCGCGCGAGGCCAGGGCCATGGCCAGCGCCGTGGCCACCGTGGTCTTACCCGTCCCGCCCTTGCCGGTGACGATGTGCAGTCGCACCCCGGCACGGGGCTCCCGAGGGCGCCCCGGTCCGAACTCAGCCTCGTTCACCCCACGGAGTCTACGTCCGCGCCGACCCCCGCGACCGGGCACGTCGGGGGAACCGTGCCGGGGCGCCGGCGGTGGACGCGTGCGATCCGCCGGGTGAGTAAGGTGGCGGCGTTGACGTGCGGCCCCGCCACACCCCGGTGGGCCGCCGGTTCCGGATGGGGGAGTACATCATGAGCAAGTGGGAGTACCAGACGGTGGCTCTGCTGTCGCACGCCACCAAGCAGATCCTGGACAACTGGGGTGCGGACGGCTGGGAGCTCGTCTCCGTCGTGCCCGCTCCGCTTCCCGAGGGCACCGACCCGCGCAACCAGCAGTACGTCGCCTACATGAAGCGAGAGCTCTGATGACCGCCACCCCCGAGGAACGCGTCGCCGAGCTGGGGCTGACCCTGCCCGACGTCGTGCCTCCGCTCGCCTCGTACACGCCGACGGTCCGCTCCGGCGACCACGTGTACGTGTCCGGGCAGCTGCCCCTGGTCGACGGTGAGCTGCCGGCCACGGGCAAGGTCGGCGCCGAGGTCACTCCGGAGACCGCCCAGGAGCTGGCCGCCCGGTGCGCGCTCAACGGCATCGCCGCGGTCCGCGCCGAGATCGGCGACCTGTCCAGGGTGGTCCGCGTCGTGAAGCTGACCGGGTTCGTGGCGAGCACGCCGGACTTCACCGGCCAGCCCGGAGTGATCAACGGCGCCAGCGACCTGGTCGGCCGGATCTTCGGCGACGCCGGGGTGCACGCGCGCAGCGCCGTCGGCGTGGCCGCGCTGCCGCTGGACGCGCCGGTCGAGCTGGACATGATCGTCGAGGTCCGCTGACCGGACGGTCCGGCCGTGATGGGGGAGCGGGTCCGTGGCGCGGCCACCGGCCCCGAGACAGACCAGGAGGGTGCGCCGATGGCCGAACAGTCCGCGTTCAGGGGCGGTACCGAGGCCAGGCCCGCCGCCACCGTGATGCTGCTCCGGCCCGCGCGGGCCGGAGCGGAGCGGTCCGGTGCCGGGGCGGCCGGTACCGGCCGGGTTCCGGCCGCCGGGCGGGACATGGAGGTCCTGCTCATGCGCAGGGTCCGTTCCATGGGCTTCGCCCCGGGCGCCTACGTGTTCCCCGGCGGGATCGTGGACCAGCGCGACGCCGACGGTGACCTGCCCTGGACCGGGCCGTCCCCGGCCGAGTGGGCCCGCGTCCTGGGCACCGACGTGCCGATGGCGCGCGCCCTGGTGTGCGCCGCGGTCAGGGAGACCTTCGAGGAGACCGGGGTCCTCCTGGCCAGTGGGCCCGAGGCGGCCGGCGCGCCGGCCATCACCCTCGACACCGCGACGGAGGAGTGGGAGCGGGACCGGCGGGGGCTGGTCGACCGCTCCCACTCCTTCACCGAGGTGCTCTCCCGGCGCGGGCTGGTCGTGCGTTCGGAGTGGCTGCGGGCCTGGTCGCGCTGGGTCACGCCGAGGGTGCAGTCGCGCCGCTTCGACACCTGGTTCTTCGCCGCCGAACTGCCCCCCGGGCAGGAGTCCCGGAACGTGGGCGGCGAGGCCGACCTGACCCGCTGGACCGACCCGGCGCGGGTCGCCGCGGAGAACGCCGCCGGGCGGATGCCGATGCTGCCGCCCACGGTGGTCTCCTGCGCCGAGCTGGCCGCCTGTCGCACCCTGGAAGGTGTACGCGAGGCGCGACGGGATATCGTCCCCATTGAACCGGACGTTCGGGATGTCGACGGTCAGACCCGGATCGTGACCCCGGACGGGGCCCACTACCCCCTTCCGAAGCCCGACGCGACCCCCTGAGGGGTCCCCACGTCACGGTGTGGCCCGCACTGGTGCGGACGGACGCGCCGCGTCCCGTGGCCGTCCCCTCCGGACCGGTCCGGTACCGGCGAGCGAAGCGAGGTGCGATGAGGATCGACGGTTCCGGGACGCTGCGCGCCAGCTGCGTGCTGTGCCCCAACCCCGGCCCGATGACGTTGGAGGGAACCAACACCTGGATCCTTCGGGAGCCCGGTGCGCGCGGCGTGGTGGTCGTGGACCCCGGGCCGCACGACGAGCGCCACCTGGAACGGGTGGCGCGGACGGTGCAGGAACAGGGCGCACAGGTCCTCATGGCGATCGTGACCCACCGGCACCCGGACCACACCGAGGGAGGCCGCTACTTCTCCGAGCTGACGGGCGCCCCCGTGCACGCGGTCGACCCGGAGATGCGCGTCGGCGGCGCCGGGCTGGTCGACGGCGAGGTGCTCACCGTGGACGGGCTGTCGGTGCGGGTGATCGCGACGCCGGGGCACACGGACGACTCGATCTGCCTGCTGCTGGAGTCCGACAACGCGCTGCTGACGGGCGACACGGTGCTGGGGCACGGTACGCCGGTGATCGACGGCGACGACGGGCTCGGCCCCTACATGGATTCGCTGTACCGGTTGCGGGACATCGCGCGTGAGCACCAGGTGCGGACGATCCTGCCGGGCCACGGCCCGATCCTGTCCTCACCGCTGTCGGTGCTGAGCTCCTACATCGACCACCGCGAGTCGCGCCTGGACCAGGTCCGGTCGGCCCTTCGCGCGGGTGCGACCAGGGTGGAGGAGATCATCGACCGGGTCTATCCGGACATCTCGGAGCAGATTCGCGGCGCCGCGGGCTCGTCGGTGCGGGCGCAGTTGCGTTACCTGGCGGTGCGCGATGAGCTGTCCGCGGAGGCCGAGTCGTAGGAAGCGCCTATGGCTCCGGGAACGACCGCGGCCGCCCACCCCCTCCAGGGCGAGCGGCCACGCGGTGTTCAGCGCTCCTAGCGCGCGCGGCGGCGCATGCGCTCGACGTCCAGCAGGACGACGGCCTTGGCCTCGATCCGCAACCATCCACGCAGGGCGAACTCGGCGAGCGCCTTGTTCACCGTCTCGCGGGAGGCGCCGACGAGCTGCGCGAGCTCCTCCTGAGTGAGGTCGTGGTGGACGTGCAGACCGTCCTCGCCCTCCTTGCCGAACTTGTCGGCGAGCTCCAGGAGGGCCTTGGCCACACGGCCGGGCACGTCCGTGAAGACCAGGTCGGCCATCACGTCGTTGGTCCGGCGCAGACGGGCGGCCAGCGACTTGAGCAGCTGGAGCGACACGTGCGGGCGGCTGGAGAGGAAGGGGCGCAGGTCGTCGTGGCCCAGCCCGGCGAGCACGGAGTCCGTGACGGCGACGGCGCTCGCGGTGCGCGGACGCGGGTCGAACAGCGACAACTCACCGAACATCTCGCTCGGGCCGAGCACGCCCAGCAGGTTCTCGCGGCCGTCCACGGCCGTGCGGGTCAGCTTCACCTTCCCACTGAGGATCACGTACAGCCGGTCACCCTCGTCCCCCTCGCTGAAGAGGGTCTGGCCGCGGCCGAGTCGTACCTCGTTGACCGAGGCGCGGAGTCCGGCCGTGTCCTCCTCGTCCAGGGCCTCGAAGAGGGGGGCCTTCCGCAGTACTTCGTTGATCTCGTCCACCACACGTCCTCCTAAAACCTGACCGCCAACAGTGTGACGTATATCGCACCCGGGTGTGAAACCAGGTCGTTACCTCGGCTTGTCCGCCGGGAGACCACGAGCCCACAACAGCCGACGTCAGCCCAAGAGATCTTAGTCCGCATCGACCCGTATCAGGGCGGTCCGCGCCGTGTCATCGGACATTGGTTACATAATCTCGGTCACTGGCGCACCGTGTCAGTGGATCCCGCCAGGGAGCGTGTCCCCTCCCCGGTCGGCACGGGCACCCGGGCCGCCGTGCGCCTACCCTGTGACGATGCCCCGTGAGACACCAGACAGCACCGCGGCGCCGACCACTCCGACGGGGGAGAGTCGGCTCGCGTTGGTGCGCCGCGCCCGCCGGATGTACCGGGAGCTCGTCGAGCTGTACCCGGACGCGCACTGCGAACTGAACTTCACGACCCCGCTCGAACTCCTGGTCGCGACGATCCTGTCCGCCCAGTGCACGGACAAGCGGGTCAACCAGGTCACCCCCGCCCTCTTCGCGCGCTACCCCGACGCCGAGGCCTACGCGTCGGCCCGTCGTGAGGAGTTGGAGGAGATGATCCGGTCGACCGGCTTCTTCCGGGCCAAGGCCAACAGCCTCATCGGGCTGGGGCAGGCGCTGTGCGAGCGACACGGCGGCGAGGTTCCGGGAAACCTCGCGGACCTGGTCAAACTATCCGGTGTAGGAAGGAAGACGGCAAACGTACTGCTCGGTAACGCCTTCGATGTGCCGGGAATCACCGTGGACACGCACTTCGGGAGACTCGTCCGACGCTTCGGGTGGACCGACGAGCAGGACCCGGTGAAGGTCGAGCACGCGATCGGGGAGCTCTTCCCGCGCAGGGACTGGACCATGCTGTCCCACCGCGTCGTGTGGCACGGGCGCCGCGTCTGCCACGCCCGCAGACCGGCGTGCGGCGCGTGCGGTCTGGCTCGCTGGTGCCCGTCCTACGGCGAGGGGCCCACGGACGAGGCCACCGCGACCAAGCTGCTGCGGATGCGTTCGTTCGCCTGACGCGTTGTGATTCCCGTGGGGATCGGACGGCGGTTTGTACCCTGATCACGTGGGCGAGCGCACACTCCTCGTCCCCGGGGCGACCGGCCCTCTCCCTCCCCACCCACACGACGGCGCTCTCGGCCCCTGGAACAGGTTCCCTTCATGAACTCGACACCGCACTGGCTCACCGCGCTCGCGGACTCGGCCAGGACGATGCCCGTGCCCCGACCCATGCGCCCGCCGGAGACCGGCGGGCGCGAGTCCGCCGTTCTCATCCTGTTCGGTGAGGGGCCCCAGGGGCCGGACCTGCTCCTGATCCAGCGCAACGACGGCCTGCGCAGGCACGCCGGACAGCCCGCCTTCCCGGGCGGCCGGATCGAGGCCGCGGACGTCTCGCCCGAGGCCGCCGCGCTGCGCGAGGCCGCCGAGGAGACCGGCGCCGACCCGGTCGGGATCGACGTCGTCGGCCGCCTTCCCGAGTTGTACCTGCGGTACAGCGACTTTCGCGTCGTGCCCGTCCTGGGGTGGTGGCGCGAGCCGTGCGAGGTGCGCCCCGTGGACCTGGGCGAGGTCGCGGCGGTCTCGCGGGTCCCCGTAGCCGACCTGGCCGCTCCGGAGAACCGGGTCGAGGTGCGCTACGGCGAGGGCCCTCGCTGGGGTCCGGGCTTCCGTGTCGACGGCATGCTCGTGTGGGGATTCACCGGAGCGATCGTGGACAGTCTGCTCGTGCTGGGCGGATGGGAACTTCCTTGGCGCCGTGAGGGTCTCACCGACATGTTCGAAGCGACCCCGCACGGCCTGCGCCCGGTCGGGTAGCGCTCACTCTGGGAGGGGAGGGGACCGTGCTGGACGTCATCCTGATCGTCCTGCTGCTGCTGTTCGCCGTGACCGGCTACCGGCAGGGGTTCATCGTCGGGGTCTTCAGCTTCTCGGGGTTCATCGGCGGCGGCGTCCTCGCCGCGCTGACGGCCCCGACCCACATCCAGGAATGGGTGGTGGACCCCGGGCGACAGGCGCTGGTGGCGATCGCGGTGGTGTTCCTGTCCGCGGCACTGGGCCAGTTCCTGTTCTCCTACCTGGGGACCCTGGTACGGAACCGTGTCACGTGGGACTCGGCGCGGGTCCTGGACGCCATGGGCGGGGCCGTCGTCAGCGGGCTGTCGGTGCTGCTGGTGGCGTGGTTCATCGGAAGCACGGTCGCCAACTCGGCGCTGCCGTTCGTGGCCGGACAGGTGCGGGACTCGCGTGTCCTCCAGTCGGTCGACGCGGTGATGCCGGAGTCGGCCCGGGGCGGGTTCCTGACCTTCCGGCGGATCGTCGACCAGAGTGACTTCCCGCAGGTGTTCAGTGGTCTGGGCACCGGTGAGCTGGCTGAGGTGGAGCCGCCCGACCCCGACGTGCTCACCACATCGGAGCTGATCGACGCCAGCCGCAGCGTGGTCAAGGTGCTGGGAACGGCGCCCGCCTGCCAGCGCCGGGTGGAGGGGACCGGCTTCGTGTACGGCGAGGACCGGATCATGACCAATGCCCACGTGGTCGCCGGGGTCACCGAGGACCTGCGGGTGGTCACGAGGGACGGGCACCAGTTGGAGGCGACCCTGGTGCTGTTCGACGCCCAGCAGGATCTGGCCGTCCTCGACGTGCCGGGATTGGAGCTGGAGCCGCTGGAGTTCAACGGAGCCGCCGAGCAGGGCGACGACGCGGTCGTGGCCGGGTTCCCCCGCAACAGCGGCTTCACGGCCGTCCCAGCGCGCGTGAGGGCCCGTCAGACGGCGCAGGGACCCGACTTCTACCACTCCCAGCAGGTGAGCCGGGAGATCTACCAGGTGCGGGCCGTGGTGCGCCCCGGCAACTCCGGGGGTCCGCTGCTGGCGCCCGACGGGACCGTCTACGGCGTGGTGTTCGCCGCCGCGACCAACGAGGACGAGACGGGGTACGTGCTCACCGCCGACGAGGTCGCCGCCAACGCGAGCGCGGGCCTGGAGGCCGACTCCGAGGTCTCGTCGGAGGTCTGCGACTAGGGCGTGTTCCGCGGACACGTACCCTGCTGCGCGACGCCCCGGCACAACTCTCGCGGCGTTCTCATCAGTCGACAGCCAACCCCGGGCTGACTCCTTCTTCGGCCTTGCGAGAGCCGCACCGGATGCGCCGCTCGCTACGGGCAGCATCCACGGCACACGCCCTAGCGGTGTCCTTCGGGGCCTGCCGCCTCGCTTCGGACCGTGTGCGAACGACACCCCTCGGGTGAGCGTTCCGAGGAACTGGCCCCGGGCGGTGTCTCCCGGGGCCTCCCCGTCGCCGTGGGACGGCGACGGGGGGCGTCTCCGCCCGGAGACGCCCCCCGATCGGGTTCGCGAATCTAGTTGGAGCTGGGGTCGTGTGCCCGCTCGGCCGCCACCGGCCAGCTCATCCGCACGATCGTGCCCTGGTCGCTGGGATCGATGCGCACCTCGTCCGCGAGGCCGGTGATCACCGCCAGGCCGAGGCCCGGGGAGAACCCCGAGATCCCGCCTGGAGGGGTCTCGTCACCGTCGAGGAAGAGCCCGTCGAGCAGGGGGCTCGTGTGATTGGTCGACTCCTCCGTGTCCTTGGCCGGGGCACGGTCGGAGACGACGACCTCGAAACGCTGTGTGGCGTTGCCGTTGGCGCGCAGGACGCGACCGGGCGTGCCACCATCGGCCTTCGCCGTGGACTCGGCGCCGGCACCGTCGATCAGCTGGAGCAGGATCGGCTGTGTCGGGCAGTGCAGCTTGTGCGCGGCCACCGCCCGAGAACACGCCTCACCGACCGCCAGCCTGATCTCGTCGATCGCTGTCGCGGCGATACCGGCCCGCCGTGCGACGGTCGCGGCCATGAGCCGCGCCGTCCGCACGTGTGCCGGGAGCGCGCTGATCGTCAGCGTGATGGTTGCCATCGCTCGCTCTGGACTACTTCTCGGGGCGCTTGTCGATGGCTTCCTGCACCGAGTCGTGGATACCGAACACCTTGGTCAGGCCGGTGATCCGGAAGATCTTGAGGATGCGCTCCTGGGTGCAGACCAGGGCGAGCGTCCCGTTGTGCGCGCGGACGCGCTTGAGCCCGCCCACGAGCACGCCGAGGCCCGTCGAGTCCAGGAACTCCACCTTCTCCATGTTGACCACGAGGTGGAAGTTGCCCTTGTTGACCAGGTCGATCAGCAGCTCGCGGAGCCGGGGCGCGGTATAGACATCGATCTCACCCTCAACGACAACGACCTCGGTGTCGCCCTCGGTGTAATGATCAAGCTTCAGGTCCACTAGTCCTCCAGCGCCGAACCGCGTATAACGCGAATGGTCTTCTGCCGGGCGTTACCCCACCAGCACGCATTCAACCACGGGTACAGAGTGTGTCTTCCTGCGATGAGCAGAAAAACGGTGACACCGCGCCACTCTTCCCCCGGATGCCACACTGAAACCGATGTCCCCCAGTGCCACACCCCTCGCCGGGAGGATCGTGGGTCGGGAACGTGTCCAGTGAGGAGGGGTCTCGGATGAGGCGATCGGAGCCCGTGCTCCCCGATGTGTGGCGTGACGATACCCGGTACCCGCGGGTGACCCATATCGAACGTGTGGCCCCGGGCGACGGGGCGAGCGGGGAGTGGCCGGGGTGGACCGCGCCCCACCTGGTCGAACGCCTCGCGGCACGGGGGATCACGGGTCCGTGGTCCCACCAGGCCGCCGCGGCCGACCTCGCACGCTCGGGCAGTGATGTGATCATAGCCACGGGTACCGCCTCGGGAAAGTCGCTTGCCTTCCTTATGCCCGCGGTGGACGCGGTTGACTCGGGTGGGACCGTGCTCTATCTCTCCCCGACCAAGGCGCTCGCCCAGGACCAGCTGCGGTGGATATCGGACCTCGGACTTCCGGGCGTGCGGGCGGCGGTCTACGACGGGGACACGCGGCCGGAGGAGCGTTCGTGGGTACGTGAGCACGGCAACTACGTCCTGACCAATCCGGACATGCTGCACCACGGCGTCCTGCCCCGGCACGGGGCGTGGTCGCGCTTCCTGCGCAGGCTGCGGTACGTGGTGATCGACGAGGCGCACCGGTACCGGGGGGTGTTCGGTTCGCACGTCGCGCTGATCCTGCGGCGGCTGCGCCGGATCTGTGCCCGGTACCGTTCCGAACCGGTGTTCGTGCTGGCCTCGGCCACCTCCGGAAGCCCCGGCGAGAGCGCGAGCCGACTCACGGGGGTTCCGGTCGCGGAGGTCACCGAGGACGGTTCACCCCGTGCGGGGATGTCCGTGGCGCTCGTGGAGCCGGAGCTGACCGAGATGACGGGTGAGCAGGGCGCCCCGGTACGGCGGACGGCGTCGTCGCAGGCCGCGGAGATGCTCGCTGACCTGGTTCGGGACGGGGTCCGTACGCTCGTCTTCGTGCGCTCCCGGCAGGGGGCGGAGGTGGTCGCGCTGACCACCCAACGGCTGCTGTCCGAGAGGGGTGGGCACGACCTGGCCGCGCGCGTGGCCGCCTACCGGGGCGGCTACCTGGCGTCGGAGCGCAGGGAACTGGAGGAGTCGCTGCGGTCGGGGAGGATCCTCGGTCTGGCGACGACCAACGCCCTCGAACTCGGGGTGGACATCAGCGGCCTGGACGCCGTGCTCATCGCGGGGTGGCCGGGGACACTGGCCTCGCTGTGGCAGCAGGCCGGCCGCGCGGGACGGCGCGGTGAGGACGCGCTCGCGGTGTTCATCGCCCGCGACGACCCACTGGACACCTATCTGGCCCACCACCCGGAGGCCATTTTCGGTCGGTCCGTAGAGGCGACGGTTCTTGATCCGGAAAACCCGCACATCCTCGGTCCACACCTGTGCGCGGCGGCCCAGGAACTCCCGATCACCCGGGACGACTTCACTCTGTTCGGTCCGACGACCGAGGAGCTGCTCGGTGAACTCGTCTCAGGAAAACTTCTGAGGAAGCGCCCGAGGGGCTGGTTCTGGACGAGCAACGAACGCGCGAGTGACATGGCCGATATCCGGGGAGCGGGCGGCCCGCCGGTGCAGATCGTCGACACCGGCAGCGGGCAGCTGCTCGGCGAGATCGACGAGGCGGCGGCACACGGCACCGTGCACCCCGGCGCGGTGTACCTGCACCAGGGAACCACCTACCTCGTCGACGACCTCGACCTGGGGGAGGGGGTCGCCCTCGTGCACCAGGCGGAGCCCCCCTACAGCACGTGGGCGCGCGACACCACGGACATCACGGTGCGGTCGGTCCGTCGGAAGGAGTCCTGGCCCAGCGGGGCGGCCGTGTACTTCGGGGAGGTCGAGGTGGCCCGCCGGGTGGTGGGCTTCCTCAAGCGGGACGTGCGGACGGGGGCGGTCCTGGGAGAGCAGCCCCTGGACCTGCCGGAGCGGACGCTGCACACGCGCGCCGTGTGGTGGACGCTGCCGCGCGAGGGCGAGGAGCGGCTGCGTGAGGCCGACGTGGGCCTACTGGGCGCGGCGCACGCGGCCGAACACGCGTCGATCGGACTGCTGCCGCTGTTGGCCACCTGCGACCGGTCGGACATCGGCGGGGTGTCCACCTCCGTGCACACCGACACGGGAAGGCTGACGGTCTTCGTCTACGACGGGTACCAGGGCGGTGCGGGCTTCGCCGAACGGGGCTTCGCGGCCGCACGCGAGTGGCTGGCCGCGACCCGCGACGTGATCGCCGACTGCGAGTGCGACCAGGGGTGCCCCTCGTGCATCCAGTCGCCGAAGTGCGGGACCGGGAACGAGCCGCTGAGCAAGTCCGGGGCCCTGAGACTGCTGGACGAGGTCCTGGACGTGGCTGAGGAATGAAACCTTCCACAGCCTGTGGATACTCCGGCTCCATCATCCACGGGGAGAAACGGCCGACACGGCGTCGAGGTCCGACTCCGCCCCGACCACCGCGTACAGGAGGAACGGCAGTTCGCTGTCGTGTTGGACGATGGCCAGCCCGAGCCAGCGGTCGATGGGACGGTGTCGCCAGAACGGCGGATCGTCCACGGCGTAGGACAGTTCGTGGAAGTGGTCGGGGATCGGTTCTCCCTCGTCGACGACGTCCCTGAAGGTGGCCGTGTCCAATCGCTGGGCGGGTCCCCATCTGCGCGCGAGTGCCGCGACGACCTGGTCCCGCTCCGCCTCGACCGAGGCCAGGGCGGCGTCGACGATCTCCGGCGACCGGTCCTCCCAGAAGTCCCGGCTGAGGGCGAGTGTCGACAGGTGGAAGCCGGGGCCGGAGACGTGCGGGCCGTTCCCGACGCTCCGCGTGGGGAACGGGGTGGCGAGGGCCTCGTCGATGTGGGAGAGCCGATCACTCAGGCCGATGGGGATCGCGTGTGGAGCCATGCGGGAACCCTAGGCGCTCGGTCCTCGGCGGCGTTCCCGATGGCCGACGGACGTGGCCCGCCAGGTCCGGTCGGTGCGGTGTCCCAGACGCGTGGCCGCCGCCGGGCGGAGGAGTGTGGCGCGCCGGGGCGGTTGTCCACAGGCTGTGGATGGGTCTTTCGCCGACCCCCCGCCCGGCGGACCCTGGTGGGAGAGGGTTGACGCTCCGTCACCCCCCGCCCCGGGAGGTCCCATGCCTGTTGCCGCGTGTCCACTCGTCCGACCTCGAGTCCCCACCGATCACGGGATGACCACGAACGTGGTCGACGGGGGCGCGGATGTCACCCGGGTCCCCGCCGACGACCGGGGGGTGACCACGGCCGAGTACGCGTTGTGCGCTGTCTCGGCCGTCGCCTTCGCCGGTGTCCTGTACGCCATCCTCACCGGTGACACCGTGAACGACGTCCTCACCAACCTCGTCGTCGACGCGCTCAGCTCCGGTGTCTGACCGGGGCTCGGTCACCATGGAGACCGCCATGGTGCTCCCCTCGTTGCTGCTCGTCCTGTCCGTGCTGCTCGGCGGGGTCACGGTGGCCGCCACCCAGCTGGCGTGCGCCGACGCCGCGCGCGTGGGAGCCCGTGCCCTCGCACGGGGCGAGACCGACCACAGGGCGCGTGAGCTGGCGCTGTCCGCCTCCCCCGACACCGCCGACGTGCGGCTGGTCCGCGAGGCGGGGACGGCGCGGGTGACCGTCCGGGCCGAGCTGCGGATCGGCCCGGCGATCGGTCCGCCAGTCGAGGTGGTCGGGAACGCGGCCGTCCCGCTGGAACCGGGGGTGTGATCCGTGCGCGTCACCCACGACACCGGTTCCGCCACGGTCTGGACGGTGGGGGTGTGCGCGCTGCTCTGGCTGGCCGTCCTCACCGTGCTGCTCACCGCGGCCGCCCGCCTGGACCGGGGCCGGGCCGCCACCGCCGCCGACCTCGCCGCGCTGGCGGGCGCCGNGGTTCACCGCCGAGGCCAATGGTGGTGCGCTGGTCTCGTGCGTCGTCACCGGCCTGACCGTCGAAGTGGTGGTCTCGGTCCCCTCGTCCGTGTCGGAGCGGACCGTCACCGCCCGGGCCCGCGCCGGCCCGGTTCGGCCGTACCCTGCTGATCTATGGGACACAGACACCCGAGCACACTCAAGAACTCCGAGGTGAGCCACGCTCGTGCCCGATGGCTGCTGCGGGCGGAACTGGCCTGTTGCTCCGAGTGCCGAGCCGAGGGGGACCGCGAGGCGGTGGCCGACCTCGCGAAGGGTGGGGTGTTCGACTCCCTGATCACCGGGTTCGTGCTCACCCGGGTCGAGCAGTGGTACTCGCCGAGCCGTCCGCCCCGCTACCCGGCCACGGTCTACAGCATCGCCCCCATCGACGAGCGCGACTTCTGGCAGGCCACCACCCAGCACTGCATGCGGGTGTGCATGGTCGAGGGCACGCGGGGAGACCGGGTCGACACCCGTCCCGCGCTCAAGGAGCTCACCCTGATGTCGGTTCGCGACCGCACGCTCGTCCTCGACGACATCATCGACGGGCTGTGCGAGAACGAGTCCTAGACGGGACGCGCCCGCCCGGGCCGTGGCCGCCCTCCGGCACCTCCTGCCGCGCGGTGTCCCGCACGGAGCGGGTCAGGGGCCGGTGCGGAGGGCGTCGATGGTCAGGGCGAGCCGGTGGACCTCGGCCAGGGCGATGAGCAGGTCGGTGACGAGCGTGGGCATCGGCGGGGTCCTGCCGTTCGGGATCGTGGGGTGGCCGAGGCCGGGGCGGTGGTGGAGGAGGGCACGGATGGCCTCGGCCAGCTCCGACAGGTCGTCGGGGCCGGTGGCGTTCGCCTGGCGGTGAGACCGGACCGCGAGGGAGCGAACGGTGGCGCGTGGTCTTGCCGGGTTGCGTGGGGCACGGGTGGCTCCTGGCTGTTCGTGTGGTGGGGGCTCGGCCGGGGAAGGTCACCGAG
>NZ_ANBC01000891.1 GCF_000341125.1 Nocardiopsis lucentensis DSM 44048
CGCGTCGCAGATCCGCCGCGTGCCGGTCCAGCAGGTCGGCGACCGGTGCTCCGGTGTCCGCCGCCCGCGCGAGGTCACGGCCGACGGCGGTCAACGACTCCGGGAGGGCGGGACTCCGCCAGGCGGTGGCGGGGTCGGCCCCCAACCGCAGCCGCTCCGCGACCAGCGCCAGCTCCTCCCCCAGCCGCCCGCCCGTCGACCGGGCCACCGCGGACAGGCACGACGGAACGGTCGCCCCCGCGCGGACCCCCGAGGCGAGCAGGCCCACCGCCACGGGAAGGTCCGTCGTCACCACAGGAACGGCCGACCGCGTA
>NZ_ANBC01000892.1 GCF_000341125.1 Nocardiopsis lucentensis DSM 44048
CCTCGCCCGAGAAGGACGGGGAACCGGACGCGGGCCGCGGATCCGGTGGACCGGGCTCCCACCCATGAGCACCCATACGGCGGCGGTCCCGAGGACCACCGTGGCCGCCTCGAACATCCATCCCCTTCCTCACGCTGCTTCCGGCTCACGCGGGTCCCGCTCGCACCGCCCCCGCTTCGTGTCGCTTCCGCGCCAGTGCCGCCTCGTGTCGTTCTCTCCTCGCTCCGGTTCGTCTCCGCTTCTCCTGCGTGCCGTGTCCGGCTCACGTCGGGTCTCCTTCGCGCGGGTTCCGTCTCATACGGGTCCGCCCTGCGACGCTCCCGCTCCATGCGGGTCCTGCTCGCGCAGGTGTCGCGGGCACGCCCGGGCGTGCCGCGGGTCCGCGGGGCGGAGGTGATCCCCGGGACCGTTCCTCGCCCGCGTCCACGGCGCCGCGCACCATGCGCAACGTCCACCAGGCCCCGAGCAGGTCCAGGGCCGCCCCGCCCACCAGACACCCCAGACCCACCGGTGTGGTGAACAGGAACACCAGGGGTGAACCGCCCAGCCCCGCCGACATCAGCAGGCCCACCAGGGGAAGCCCACCCAGCACGATCGCCGTGGTGCGGGGCCCGGCGGTCCTGGCCGCGACCTCTGACCGTTGCTCCTCATGCGCCGTCAGTTCCTCGGCCAGGGCGTCGACCACCCCCGCCAGCCCGGCCCCGGTCTCGGCGCAGACCTCCCAGCACGCGGCGAGGTAGGCCAGCGCCCACAGGTCGGGATCGCGGTCGGCGGCGGCGCGCATCGACGCCGCGTCGCGGAGCCCGGCCACCGAGGGTCCCGCCTGCGCCGCCGACATGCGCAGCGCCTCGTCGGGAGGCTGCCCGGCACGCAGCTCCGCGGCCAGGATCCGGCACAGCACGACCACCGCGCGACGGCGCCGCGACCCCTCGCGGCGGTGGGCCAGGGCGCGGATGATCCGCCGGACCAGGGCGCGGACCCACGGTCGGAGCGGATCTCCGAACCGACCCGGAGCCCATCGCGCCGTCTCGGCCCCGGTTCGGGGCGCGGTCTCCGGAGCCCACCACCGTGACCGGCCGATCCCGTGAAACTCCGTGGCCGGGCACGCCCGTGACAGGCGGTCCCGTCTCGGATCGGGCACGAGAGCCAACAGGACCAGTGCGACCACACAGAGCAGCAGGACGGTCATGAGCTCGGCCACCCCCCGCCCAACCGGTCCGCCAGCGCCTCCGCGCCGGGGAACTCATGGCAGGACCCCCCNCTCGGGGGTGAAGGCGACGGCGGGCAGCGCCTCCACCACCCCGTCGCCTCCCCGGCGCAGCACCCGGACCTCGGCGAGCCGACGTCCCGCGGTGTCCCGGACGAGGTGGATCACGAGCGCGCGGGTGGCGGCCAGCTGGCTGTGCACCGCGTCCCGGGTGAGCCCGGCCGCGCAACCCAGCGCCTCCACCCGGGCCGGGACGTCCTCGGCGCCGTTGGCGTGGAGGCTGCTGGCGCCACCCTCATGGCCCGTGTTCATGGCCGCCAGGAGCGAGACGATCTCCGGCCCGCGCACCTCGCCGACCACCAGCCGGTCCGGGCGCATCCGGAGCGCCTGACGCACCAGGACGGACAGGGGGACCTCCCCGCTGCCCTCGATGTTGGCCGGACGGGTCCGCAGACGGACCACGTGCGGATGCTCGGGACGTAGCTCGGGGGAGTCCTCGGCCAGGACCACGCGCTCAGCGGGACCGACCAACGAGAGCAGCGAGGACAGCAACGTGGTCTTTCCGGTCCCCGCGCCGCCGCTGATCAGGAACGGCACCCGTGCGCGCACCACCGCCCGGAGCAGGGCCGCGCCGCGTGGGGTGAGCGTTCCGCACGCGGTCAGCCGCCCCAGGTCGAACACCCGACGGGGCGGCAGCCGCAGCGACACGCACGCCCCCTCCGGGGCCACCGGAGGCAGTACCGCGTGCAGTCGTGCCCCGTTCGGCAGGTGCGCGTCGACGTAGGGGACGGCCGCGTCCAGTCGCCGCCCGGCCTGGGCGGCCAGCCGTTGGGCGAGTCGGCGCACCTCCTCCGCCGACGCGAACCGGACCCCGGCGCGCCGCAGCCCGTCACCGTCGTCGACCCACACCTCGTCCGGTCCGTTGACCAGGACGTCGGTGACCCCGGAGGTCAGCAGGTCCTCCAACGGCCCCGCGCCGGACAGCTCGGCGGCGAGCCGCCGGGTCAGGGCGAGCAGTTCGGCGTCCCCCAGGACACCGCCCTCCTCGCGCAGCGCCGCGGCCACGGCGGCCCGACTCACCGGTCCGCCCGACTCGACCAGGCGGTCGCGCACCGCCTCCAGCAGGGCGTTCACCGGACCGGTTCCACTACGGGCAGTTCCGCCACGACGCGGTCCGCGAACCGGGCGAGCGGGGACCTGCGGTGTCGGGCCGGGGTCCGGCCGGCGGCCAGGAGCCGCGCCAGGCCCGGCTCCCCCGG
>NZ_ANBC01000893.1 GCF_000341125.1 Nocardiopsis lucentensis DSM 44048
CGGGCGATCACGTCGGCCGTCAGCTCTCCTCCGGCGCCGATGACGACGGCGCTCACCCCCGGAGCCTCCGCCCGCAAGCGGGGCGCCACCCGGGAGGCGGCGACCACGGACGGCACGTCCGCCGGGACGACGACGTGGACGCGATCGGCCCGGTTCAGGAACTCGGTGGTGGCGGAGTCGAAGGACCGCGGGAGGTCGACCACGACCAGTCCAGTGCCCTCCCGGGCGGAGCCGAGGGCCGCCCGGGCCGTGTCGACGGGTAGCGCGTCGCGTTCGGTGACGTCGATCCCGGGGGCGCCGTCGCCGGAGGCGTCGGGACGACGGGACCAGGTGAGCACGCAGACGCCGAGCGCGCCGGGCAGGCCGGAGCGCAGGTCGTGCCAGCGCACCCGACCGTCGCGGTGGAGGAGGTCGTCCCATCCGGTCCGGTGTCCGGGATCGGCCGGAGCGGCGAGGTCGCACCCGAGGTAGACGTCCGGTCCGCAGCCGAGCGGATCGGCGTCCAGGAGCGCGGTGTCCCGTCCACCGCGCGCGCCGGCCAAGGCGAGGGCGACCGCGGTCAGGGTGGCCCCGGCGCCGCCCCGACCGCCCATGACCGCCACCGTGGGAGCCGGGGGGTCACCCCGTGCGGCCGTTCCGGCCAGGAGGTCCACGAGCTCCGACTCGTCCCCCGGGAGGCACAGGGGCGGTCGTCGGTCCATCGTGGGTCCACCGGGCGACGGGACCGCGAACGTGGCTCCGGGGCGTCCCGGCCCACCGCCGGCGGTGTCGGCCGAGGCCTC
>NZ_ANBC01000894.1 GCF_000341125.1 Nocardiopsis lucentensis DSM 44048
GGGATGTGGCGGAGCGTCGGCCGCGGCCAGAGGCGGGAGCAGGTCGGCGCCGACGACCACCAGCGGGGCCCGCGACCAGGAGCGCAGGGCCTGAACCGCCGAGCGTGCGACTGCGACCTCGACGGACGCGGCCGTGGCCAGCCTCAGCAGGTCGTCGAGCAGGATGGGGTCGTCGGTGGCGAGCAGGGGGCGGGACCGGGCGTCCATGGCGTCTCCGAGGTCGAGGGGTTCACCTCGACCATCGCCGAACGAGATCCGTCCCGAAAGACCCGATCCGTATCTGTGGACAACTCCGCCGGGCGGCGATCAGCGCCTTCCCGGAGGGCCTCCGCCGCGGGCCCGGGGGCGTCAGGCCACACACCCGACGGGAGGGATGCGTGCTTACGGGGGCGGACACGCATCCCTACCCGACAGGCGAGTGGAGCGGACGCGGTGACGGCCCCCGGAGGGGGAGAGGGGAGCCGTCTCCTCAGGGCCGGTCCTGGGGGGGATAGGACCGGGTCCGCTCTCCGGGAGGGTTCGCGGGGACAGCGCCCCACGACCACCGAAGGACCTGGAAACGTACTCGTTCTCCGAGGAGCGATCACGCCGACGGGACACGGAATGTGTCGGGACAACAGCCGCTCAGTGGGGATTCCGCCTTGAGCCGTTGTGGCGTGGCTGGCCCTCGATCGAACGCCGGTGACGACGTTACCACGCGCCTCCGTGTATCGGTTCGGGAATCGATGAGAAAAACTTGGGTCAACCGTCTTTTCGGAGGATGAACCGAGCCGTAGAAAGAAAGCAGGTTGGTGGCGAAGATCCACCCCGACGCGGCAGCTGGGAACCCACGCACCACTCGGCCCGGTAAGGGCTGTCTAGGCCAGACTTGAGGTTGAACGGCCTGGTCAGACTAGAAAAATGGATGCTTGCTAACCCGGTGGGACGCGCCGGAGGCGGCGCCCCGCAAGAGGAGGCGGGGCGCCGTTCGCGCATGCCCTCATCTGCGTGAAGCAATCCCGAAACATTCGTCCGCGAACAAGCGTGACCGAACTGGTATCCCACGATGACTACTGGTCGGTAAATGAACGACCCCGTGAACTCTGGAGTTTCGGATCCGCTCGGTCACGCGCGACGTTCCACTCAACCGCGTTTGAGCGCCTCACACGTGGCAAGGGAGTCCTGTGCGCCCGCCCGCACGGCGCGGCAGCAGTAGACGACCCATTCGGCCACGCCCTCAGGGGTGCCCTCCATGTATCCGCGCAGTGCCGGACCGTACTCCTCCCGCAGCACCTGGTGCCCCAGCTCGGACGGGACCAGCGACTTCGGATCCAGCCCCCGCTCCACCAGCGTCAGCCGCTCCGCGGCGCGCGCGACCAGGCCGTCCCCCCAGCCGAACGGGCGGATCGCCATCAGCTCCCCGTGCACCAGCGCGGACGTCACCAGCGCGGGGACGGACGAACGCGCGCCCAGGAGCGAGTACAGCCCCTCCATCCGCGCCAGCGCGGTCTGGGGGTCCGGCACCCGGCCGAGCTCCATCGGGTCCTCGACGCGCTCACCGGGCAGCCGCGGCCGCCCCAGCGCCTCCTCCGCGATCGCGTCCGCCGCGGCCAGGGTGTGCAGTCGTGCCAGGGCCTGGCGCGGGGCCTTGGGCCAGGTGTCCACCAGACCGCCCAGCTCACCGGACACGCGCAGCGCGCCCTTGATCCGGGTGTCGTACACGTGGCCCGCGCGGATCTCGTCCATCGAGACCTCGGCGCCCTCCAGCGCGGCCGACGCGCACGCGCCCCGCAGGGAGGACTCCATGGACACGTCGCTGCTGCGTCGGCGCAGGATGCGGTGCCCCAGCAGACGGTCGACCAACGTGCGGGTCTCGGCGACGGCGTCGGCGACGCCCGGCAGTTCGGCGATCCGCTTCAGCGGGTCGGACAGGGAGGCGGAAGTCGATTCGCTCACGGTCACCAACACTACGCGCCGGTAATACCGTGCGCCCACACCAGCCGGCCCTGACCGCTCATCGCGCCGCGGCGACCGTTCACCGACCGTTCGCCGCGTGCCCCTCGGTCCCCGCCGCTGGATTCCGCCCCGGTGGTTCCAGTGGTATGGACCACATGATTAATTGGGTGTGAACCGTCGACGTAAGGAGAATCACAGTGGCCGACAGCACTCCCCCGAGCCAGGAGACACTGTCCAACCTTCTCCACGAGACCCGCAGCTTCCCGCCGCCGGCCGACCTCGCCGCCCAGGCCAACGTGAAGGCCGACGCCTACGCCGCCGCGGCCGAGGACCGCCTCGGGTTCTGGGAGGAACAGGCGCGCAGGCTCCAGTGGGAGCGCCCCTGGGACACCGTCCTGGACTGGAACCCGCCGTTCGCGAAGTGGTTCGACGGCGGGAAGATCAACGCCTCCGTGAACTGCGTCGACCGGCACGTGGCGGCCGGGCTGGGCGACCGCGTCGCCTACCACTGGGAGGGCGAGCCCGGGGACACCCGGACGATCACCTACGCCCAGCTCAAGGACATGGTCTGCCAGGCGGCCAACGCGATGACCGGGCTCGGGGTGCGCAAGGGCGACCGGGTGGCCATCTACATGCCGATGATCCCCGAGACCGTCGTGGCCATGCTCGCGTGCGCCCGCATCGGCGCGGTCCACATGGTCGTCTTCGGCGGGTTCTCCGTGGACGCCCTCGGACAGCGGCTCGACGACAGCCAGGCCAAGCTCGTCGTCACCGCCGA
>NZ_ANBC01000895.1 GCF_000341125.1 Nocardiopsis lucentensis DSM 44048
CGTCGCCGACCGCCCGGCCGTGGAGAACGTCCTCGTCGTCCGCCGCACCGGCCAGGACGTGGAGTGGACCGACCGCGACGTGTGGTGGCACGAGGCCGTCGAGGCCGCGAGCACCGAGCACACGCCCGAGGCGCACGACGCCGAGGACCCGCTGTACATCATGTACACCAGCGGCACCACGGCCAAGCCCAAGGGCATCCTGCACACCACCGGCGGTTACCTCACCCAGGTCTCCTACACCCACTGGGCCGTGTTCGACCTGAAGGCCGACACCGACGTCTTCTGGTGCGCCGCGGACATCGGCTGGGTCACCGGACACTCCTACATCGTCTACGGCCCGCTCTCCAACGCGGCCACCACCGTGATGTACGAGGGGACCCCGGACACCCCGCACCGCGGCCGCTTCTGGGAGATCGTCGAGAAGTACAAGGTCACCATCGCCTACATGGCGCCCACGGCGATCCGCACCTTCATGAAGTGGGGTGACGACATCCCCGCCAAGTTCGACCTCTCCAGCCTCCGCGTCATCGGCTCCGTCGGCGAGCCGATCAACCCCGAGGCCTACGTCTGGTACCGCGAGCACATCGGCGGCGGCCGGACCCCGGTCGTGGACACCTGGTGGCAGACCGAGACCGGCGCCATCATGGTCAGCCCCCTGCCCGGCGTCACCGCCGGCAAGCCCGGTGCCGCCATGCGCGGTCTGCCCGGCGTCGTCGCCGACGTCGTGGACGAGGCGGGCGACTCGGTGCCCGACGGCGAGGGCGGCTTCATCGTGATCCGCGAGCCCTGGCCGTCCATGCTCCGCGGCATCTGGGGCGACCCCGAGCGGTACAAGGACACCTACTGGTCCCGCTTCGAAGGCCTCTACTTCCCCGGTGACGGCGCGAAGAAGGACGAGGACGGCGACCTGTGGCTGCTCGGCCGCGTGGACGACGTCATGCTCGTCTCCGGCCACAACATCTCCACCACCGAGGTGGAGTCCGCGCTCGTCTCCCACCCGAAGGTGGCGGAGGCGGCGGTCGTCGGCGCCACGGACAAGGTCACCGGCCAGGCGATCGTCGGGTTCGTCATTCTGCGCGGCGGTGCGGAGGAGGTGCCGGAGGAGCTCGTCAAGGAGCTGCGCGACCACGTCGGCGCCTCGCTCGGCCCGATCGCCAAACCCGCCCGGCTCCTGGCCGTCCCCGAGCTGCCCAAGACGCGGTCCGGGAAGATCATGCGGCGCCTCCTGCGCGACATCGCCGAGAACCGCGCCGTGGGCGACACCTCGACGCTCACCGACTCCTCGATCATGGACGTGATCGCCAGGCAGTTGCCGTCCGCCGCCAAGGGCGAGTGAGCCGGGGCGGTCGTCACGGCCGCCCCGCGCCGGTGCCGCACCGGGTACACGCCGGAGCGGGGTTCGAGGAAGGCCCGCGGGGCTCGAACCGCCGCTCCGGCTCACCCGTGTGACCAAACGCGACCATGTCGTTTTGCGTGCCGTGAGAGACATGGGCGGTCGGTCATGTGCGAGGATGCGGAGGATCATCCACGAGTTCGGACCGAGAGAAGGGACCCCCCACGATGGTGGACAAGCCGGGTGGCGGCGAACCTGGCGCATCCAGCGGCACCGACCGTTCCATCGGTGAACTGGTCTCCGACGCCACCGACAACCTCTCCCGGCTGGTACGCCTGGAGATCAGGCTCGCCAAACTCGAGGCCAAGGCCGACGCCACACGGATCGGCAAGAGCGTCGGCGAGTTCCTCGCGGCCGGGGTGGTCCTCCACCTGGTCGCGATCCTCCTCTCGGTCACCATCGGTCTCGGCCTGATGGAGCTCGGCCTGGCGCCGTGGATCGCTTTCGGCATCGTCACACTCTTCTACCTGCTGGTGGCGGCGGTCCTCGTACTCATCGCCATCGTCAACCTGCGCAGGCGCCAGGGACTGGCCCGCACCGCCGAGACCACCTCCCGGCTCGTCAGCATCCTGCGCGGCGACATCAGGCCGCCCCGGAACGGCGACGGCGCGGTGGCCGTCTCCGGCGAGACCGCCCCCGCCGAGAAGTAGGTCCCCACCCAGGTGTTGGACGATTCGGTCGCCTACGTCGACGGACCCTGGAGGCACCGCACGATCGGTGCGGCGGGGGCGCGGTTCCACGTCGCCGAACTGGGCGACGGGCCGCTCGTCCTCTTCCTGCACGGGTTCCCCCAGTTCTGGTGGGCCTGGCGAGCCCAGCTGACCGCGGTCGCCGACGCCGGATACCGCGCGGTCGCCGCGGATCTGCGCGGATACGGCGCCAGCGACAAGCCCCCACGCGGGTACGACCTCATCACCCTCGCCCAGGACGCGGCCGGCCTGGTTCGCGCGTTGGGAGCCGCGGACGCGGTCGTCGTCGGGCACGGCGTGGGCGGGCTCGTCGGATGGACCGCGGCCGTGCACCACCCCGATCGTGTCAGGGCCCTGGCGGCGGTCGCGGCACCCCACCCCTCGCGCATGGGCCGGACCCTGGTGTCGATGGGACCGGGCGCCCGGCACCTGCTCCGGGCCCAACTGCCGGTCCTTCCCGAACACCGGCTCCTGGCGGACGGCTGCGTCCGTGTCGGTGACCTGCTGCGGGAGTGGAGCGGCCCCGGGTGGCCGGACGAGGAGACCGAGAAGCGCTACCGGCTGGCGTTCTCGATCCCCAAGGTCTCCCACTGCTCCCTGGAGTACCATCGCTGGATCTTCCGGTCGCGCTGGCGGCTGGACGGCGCTCGGTACAACGCGAGGATGCGGCGCCCCGTGAGGGTGCCCGTCCTCCAGCTCCACGGCACCGAGGACCGGGCCTGCCCGCCCCACGGCGCACGCGCCTCGCAGGGGATGGTCGCGGGGCCCTACCGTTGGAAGGGGATCCCCGGCGCGGGACACTTCCCGCACGAGGAGCGACCGGAAGAGGTCTCCCGGGCACTGGTGGAGTGGCTGGGGGGCGTGGCCGCCGTGGAGCGGTAGGCGGCGCGGAGGAGGACCCCGAACGAGCGCGGTGCCGTGGTGGCGCCGGTGGTCGTGGCGGCGTGATGACGGCGGTGAGGCAGTGATGGCGGTTTCCCCGAACGGTGCGGACGGCGATCGGGACCGGAACGAGCAGGGGCGCGCGCAGAACCAGCGTCCGCGCGACCGCTACGGTCGACCGATGCCGCACGGAAGCGTGGGCGAGGTCGAACGCGTCCCCGACGACGCCGAGTTCACCGTGGAGGAAGGACTGGAAACCGCCCAGCGGCTGCTCGACGGCGGGTACGCTTTCACCGCCCACGAGGTCCTGGAGGCCGTGTGGAAGTCCGTGCCCGAGCCGGAGCGCGAACTGTGGCGGGGGCTCGCCCAGACGGCGGTGGGCGTGACGCACGCCCAGCGTGGGAACACGGTCGGGGCCGCGCGTCTGTTGCGGCGGGGCGCGGACCGGGTGGCGGCGTTCGGACCGGAGGCACCGCACGGTGTCGACGCGAACGGGGTCGCGGACTTCGCCCGTGCGTTGGCCGAGGACCTGGAGGCGGGTCGGGTGCGGCCGGGTGACGGGATCGATCCCTCGGGCATGCGCCTGCGCGGGAGGTAGCACGAGGCGTCACCGGGCGCCGGAAGGTGTCCCCGCGTCTGGGGAGATCCGTTCCCGGTTGGTGTGCGAATGCGTCCTTCTGTGACTTTTGTTGATGTTTCGGGCGCTGCGTGCTCGTATAAGGCCCGGTGCACGCTTTAACGTTAACATCGCATTAAAGCATTATGCGATAAGATAAAAGGCAAATGTCGCAGATAAAGTAATTTATCCACATCCTCAGATCACCATGTGGTCACATCTTTGACTCCTCCTGGGGAAAAGCCGAATCGCCTCTCACCTTTATTCGTCGTCGTGCGTAGAATCCCCGGATCACCGCTCGTGAACTCGTGGCGCGGGCGGTGCGCATCACACATAAAGATGGCACCGCTTCGACCCCGGACAGCGTGTCGTCGGGCCAGCTCAGGCTCCCTCCGGACGACGGTACGTCCGTGGCCTCGCGCGGGACCGACGCCCCAGAGGCGAACCGTTCCGTGCGTACCGTGAACGGGGCCGAAATGGTCGTGCCCGTCTCAAGGAGGACGGATTGTCTGGGCTCAACCTCGCCGCCGACGGCGGCATGGCCCTAGCTTTGGAAGGCAGCGACTTCACACTCGTCATCGTCGTCATGGCGGTGGCGCTCCTGGCCCTCGCCGTCGCGGGGATGCTGGTGCGTGAGGTCCTCGCCGCAGGGCAGGGCACCGAGCGAATGCAGAACATCGCGGTCGCCGTTCAGGAAGGAGCGGCCGCCTATCTCAAACGACAGTTCCGAACCCTCGCGGTCTTCGTCGTCGTCATCCCCCTCCTCCTGCTGCTGCTTCCCGCGGAGTCCTGGGGTATCGCGATCGGCCGTTCCCTCTTCTTCGCCCTGGGCGCACTGCTGTCAGCGGCCACCGGCTTCATCGGTATGTGGCTGGCGGTGCGCGGCAACGTGCGGGTCGCCGCGGCCGCGCGCGGCGGCGACGAGG
>NZ_ANBC01000896.1 GCF_000341125.1 Nocardiopsis lucentensis DSM 44048
GTCGCGGGCATGATCACCGTCGGCCTGGGCCTGTTCGGCGCCGCGACCGTCGTCCTCCTCTACCGGGGGGACGCGCCGATCGTGCTGGAGGGCTTCGGCTTCGGCGCCGCGCTGCTGGCCATGTTCATGCGTGTCGGCGGCGGGATCTTCACGAAGGCCGCGGACGTCGGCGCCGACCTCGTCGGCAAGGTCGAACAGGGCATCCCGGAGGACGACCCGCGCAACGCCGCCACCATCGCAGACAACGTCGGGGACAACGTGGGCGACTGCGCGGGCATGGCGGCCGACCTGTTCGAGTCCTACGCCGTCGTGCTCGTGGCCTCGCTCATCCTCGGCCGGGTGGCCTTCGGCACCGAGGGACTGGTGTTCCCGCTGCTGGTCCCGATGATCGGCGTCGTCACCGCGATCATCGGCATCTTCATCGTCGCGCCCCGCACCCGGGACAGGACGGCGATGTCGGCGATCAACCGCGGGTTCTTCGTCTCCGCCGGAATCTCCGCGGTCCTCGTCGTCGGCACGGCGTTCTGGTACCTGCCCAGCAGCGTCGAGGGACTGTCCGGAGTCAGCCCGACGGTCGTGGAGGAGATCGCCGCCGCGGGAACCGACCCCAACCCGCGCCTCATCGCCGTCGCGGCGGTCCTCATCGGCCTGGTCCTGGCCGCCGCCATCCAGCTGCTCACCGGGTACTTCACCGAGACCGACCGGCGGCCGGTACGGGAGATCGGCGACAGTTCCGAGACCGGTGCGGCGACCGTCGTCCTGTCCGGTATCTCGGTCGGCCTGGAGTCGGCCGTCTACTCCGCCCTGCTCATCGCGGGCGCCGTCTACGCCGCCTTCCTCCTCGGAGGCGGTTCCATCACGCTGAGCCTGTTCGCCGTCGCGCTCGCCGGCACGGGTCTGCTCACCACCGTCGGCATCATCGTCGCGATGGACACCTTCGGCCCGGTGTCCGACAACGCCCAGGGCATCGCGGAGATGTCCGGCGACGTCAAGGGCAAGGGCGCCGACGTGCTCACCGGTCTCGACGCGGTGGGCAACACGACCAAGGCGATCACCAAGGGCATCGCGATCGCGACCGCCGTCCTGGCCGCGACCGCGCTCTTCGGCGCCTTCCGCACCTCGGTGCAGGAACAGCTGACCATCGCCGACGCGGGTGCGGACGCCTTCTCCCTCTCCCTTGACCGGCCGGACGTGCTGGTCGGCGTCATCATCGGCGCGAGCGTCGTGTTCTTCTTCTCGGGGCTGGCCATCATGGCGGTGGGCAGGGCCGCGGGCCGCGTCGTCCTGGAGGTGCGGGACCAGTTCCGCACCCGACCGGGGATCATGGACGGGAGCGAGAAGCCGGAGTACGCGCGCGTCGTCGACATCTGCACCAAGGACTCGCTGCGGGAGCTGGTCACACCGGGTCTGTTGGCCGTCTTCGCTCCGATCGCCGTCGGGTTCGCGCTCGGCTACGCCCCGCTCGGCGCCTTCCTCGGCGGTGCCATCGCGGCGGGCGTGCTCATGGCGGTGTTCCTCGCCAACTCCGGTGGCGCGTGGGACAACGCCAAGAAGCTGGTCGAGGACGGGCACCACGGGGGCAAGGGCTCCGAGGCCCACGAGGCCACGGTCATCGGGGACACGGTCGGCGACCCCTTCAAGGACACCGCCGGACCGGCGATCAACCCGCTGCTGAAGGTGATGAACCTGGTGGCGTTGATCGTGGCGCCCAGCGTGGTCATCTACGCCGACAACATCGCGCTGCGCGTGGGCGTGACGGTGGTCGCCGTCGGTGTGCTCGTCGGTGCGGTGCTGTGGTCGAAGAGCCGGGGGTCCGGGACGGAGACCGACCTGGCGGAGACCGGCGGCTCGGCCGCTCCGAAGGGCGCCCCCGAGGTCGGGGACGGCGACACGGCGTCCACGGACGGCGGGTCCGCGGAGAAGGCCGACGCGTCGGACGACGGCCCCGCCGAGGCCGAGCCCGACCGCAGGGAGGAGGCCCACGCCGGAGAGGGCAAGGGCTAGGAGGTGTTCTCCGGGTCCTCCGCCGGGCTTCGGACCGTGTTCGGGCGACCGAACGACACCCCTCGGGTGGCCGTTCCGAAAAACAGGCCCCAGCCGTCCCGTCGGGGTGTGCGCCCCACCGGGCGGGGGTCGTGAGAACCACCGTGAGTACGAGGACGTGGCCGTCCGGGGTAACCCGGGCGGCCACGTCGCGTGCGCGGACCTAACCTTGGGGGGTGGGACCGTGCGGCGCCCTCGTGCGTGCCGGTCGTGTACGTCGGACACCCGTGCGTGGACGGCGAGAGACCTGACAGGCGTGACATGAGGAGGGTTCCCGGTGACGGGGTTGAAGGGGCTGGCGACGATCGTGGGCATCATGGTCGCCTTCATCGGCGGGCTGGCCGTGGTCGCGACGGTGCTGGCCGGATGAGCCGCACACTCCTGCTCATGCGGCACGCCAGGGCCGAGGCCGGTCACGGGGGCGGCGACTTCGACCGCGCGCTCGACGACACCGGCCGGAGGCAGGCGGAGGAGGTGGGCCGCCTCCTCGCGGCACGCGGGTACGCGCCGGACCACGTCCTGTGCTCCGCGGCGCTTCGGACACGGCAGACGCTGGACGGCGTCCTGGGCGCGATGGGCACGGACGCGGCTCCGGAGGTGGACTACTCCGAGGCGGTGTACTCGGCGGGTGTCGACTCACTCCTGGAACTCGTGAACTACGTCGACCCCGACGTGCGGACGCTGCTCGTGGTCGCGCACAACCCGACGGTCGCCCAGCTGGCGGCGGCGTTCGTCGGTCACGGGGCGCTGGTGTCGTTCGCCCCCGCGACCGTGGCCGCCGTGGAACTGGACGTCGAGTGGCTGTACGCGGCACCGGGAACCGGTGAGGGCACGCTCCTCAACTGAGGAGGTTCCCGGGGCCGAGGCGGCCGCTGGGCCGGCCACGTGCCGGGACCGGCCCCACGCACCCGGCGGGACTGTGACCCACGACACGCGCGTGGCGGTTTGCCGGAGCGTGAGTGTGGGGGTAGTGTTCTCCGAGTCGCTTCCGAACGGCCCAAGGTCGCAAGGGGCGACGGATTGACGCTGAGCGAGACGAACGCGAGATCTACGCGGGCGTGCCAGCACATCCACTCCTTTCCTGAGTCCTCACGGACTGAGCATGCGCTCAGTGTGTGTAAGCTCGGGGAGCCGCTTCACAAACCCGAACGGGCGAATCCGTCCGCTAGGGTGAATGAAGCAAGACGGGCGCTTTACCCCGTTCGGTTGATCCGAAACCGCCGATTTGGCGG
>NZ_ANBC01000897.1 GCF_000341125.1 Nocardiopsis lucentensis DSM 44048
CACCGCCGCGCGCAGCACGTCGGAGTCGGCCCCGGCCCCGACCACCGCCGCCACGACGTCGGACTGGGTGCGCACCCGTTCCTCGGTCCGGGCCCGGGCGTCGTTCCACCCCCAGAGCGCGGTCACCGCGACCAGCACCCCCGCCACCAGGACGGTGGCCAGGGTGACGGCTCGGGCCAGGAGGGACCTCACTCCGGCTCCACCAGTTTCAGGCCCACACCGCGCACCGTGCGCAGGTAGCGGGGCCGGCTCGCGCTCTCCCCGAGCTTGCGGCGCAGCCAGGACATGTGCACGTCGATGGTCTGGTCGTGTCCCACGAAGGGGTGCTCGTGCCAGACCGCCTCGACCAGCTCCCGGCGGCTCACCACCCGGCCGACGTGCTCGGCGAGATAGGCCAGCAGGTCGAACTCGCGTCGGGACAGTTCCAGGGGGCGCCCGGCCAGTGTCGCCTGGCGCGTGGTGAGGCTGACGGTCAGCTCGCCGACGGTCAGGTCGCCCGGGTCGGAGGTGCCCACCGAGGACCGCGCCGACCTGCGCAGCAACGCGTTCATCCGGGCCGCCAACTGGGCGCTGGAGAAGGGCTTGACCACGTAGTCGTCAGCGCCGTCGTTGAGCAGACGCACGATCGACGGCTCGTCGCCGCGCGCCGTCGCCACGATCACGGGTACGTCGCTGTTCCCCCGGAGCATGCGCAGCGCGGCGGACCCGTCCAGGTCGGGCAGTCCGAGGTCGAGGATCACCAGGTCCGGTTCGTGCTCGGCGGCCTGCCGGAGGGCGTCCAGCGCCGTGCCGACCGGGCGCACCACGTGCCCCTGGCCCCGCAACGCCCGCACGAGGGCGTCACGCACCATCTGGTCGTCCTCGACCAGTAACACCGTTGCCATGTGGTCAAGTTAACCGAACGTGAACTCCGACACGACCCCGGGAAGGCTCCCAAACAGGGAGAACGCCGCCAACGGGGGCGGAGCGGGCGGCCTTAAGTCGAACGAGACGTTGCGTTAAGGCTCCCTTAGGGAGCGCGACATTACGGTCGTTGCACATCGCCGGTCAGTGGCCCGCGTCACAGGACGCGGAATCCCCCGCGTGTACCGGCCCCGATCTGGCAGGGGGCGCGTTCCAGCGCCCGTCCCTCGGAGGTGTCGTGGCAGAAATCGTGATCGACGGCCTGGGCAAGGTCTACACAGACGGGACCCGCGCCGTCAACGACCTCTCACTGGACATCCAGGACGGTGAGTTCCTGGTGCTGGTCGGTCCCTCCGGCTGCGGGAAGACGACCGCGCTGCGGATGGTCGCGGGCCTGGAGGTGATCAGCGAGGGCACCATCCGCATCGGTGACCGAGTGGTCAACTCGGTGCCCGCCCGCGACCGCGACGTCGCCATGGTCTTCCAGTCCTACGCCCTGTACCCGCACCTGAACATCTACGAGAACATCGCGTTCGGACTGCGGCTGCGCAAGCTCCCCAAGGACGAGATCGACCAGCGGGTGCGCGAGGTCGCCCGGGTCCTGGAGCTGGAGGAGCACCTGGACCGCAAGCCGGGCAACCTGTCCGGCGGGCAGCGCCAGCGGGTGGCCATGGGGCGCGCCATCGTCCGCAAACCCCGGGCGTTCCTCATGGACGAACCGCTGTCCAACCTGGACGCCAAGCTCCGGGTGCAGATGCGGGCCCAGATCGCGCGGATCCAGCGCGACCTCGGTGTCACCACCGTCTACGTCACCCACGACCAGACCGAGGCCATGACCCTCGGCGACCGGGTGGCCGTGATGAAGCGCGGGGTCCTCCAACAGGTGGGGCCGCCCCAGGAGCTCTACGACCACCCCCGCAACCTCTTCGTCGCCGGGTTCGTCGGGTCCCCGGGCATGAACCTCATCGGCGCGGAGCTCGTCCGCGAGGACGACCGGTTCCGCGTCCGCGTGGGCAGCCAGTCCCTCGACCTGCCCGAAGGGCTCCTGCACCGGCGCCCCGCACTGCGCGCCTACGAGGGAAGGAGCGTCGTCCTGGGCATCCGGCCCGAGGACATGGAGGACGCCGAGATCGTCGGCGCCACCGAGAACGCCACTCTCACCTCGGTCGCCGACCTGGTCGAGGCGATGGGTTCGGACGTTCTCGTGCACTTCCCCCTGGACGCCGCCCCCGTCGTCACCGAGGACACCCGCGAACTCGCCCGGGACGCGGGCGCGGACGACGCCCCGAGCGCGGCGGAGGACGGGGTCGTCCTGGTCGGACGCTTCAGCCCCCGTACCCACGTCTTCGAGGGCCAGACCATCACCGTCGCCGTCGACACCGAACGACTCCAGTTCTTCGACCCGACCACGGGCACGTCGATCTACGACTCCTGAGGAGCATCCCCTATGTCACCACGCACTCCCCGTCCCCGTCTCTCCCGCCCCGCGACCACGGCCGCCGCGCTGCTCGCCCTCGGCCTGACGCTCACCGCCTGTGGCGGCGGGNGGGCGGCGCCACCCTGGAGATCGTCGGCCCCTGGGCCGGCGCGGAACAGGAGTCCTTCGAGCGGGTCCTGAGCGTCTTCGAGCAGCGGACCGGCGCCACCGTCCAGTACAGCGGCGCCGGGGACGACCTCCAGACCGTCCTGCAGACCCGGATCCAGGGCGGCGACGCGCCCGACGTCGCCCTCATCCCGCAGGCGGGCCTCATCGAGCACTTCGCCGAGGAGGGCGCCCTCACACCGCTCAGCGACGACGTCGTCGCGGCCCTGGACGAGAACATGGCCGGGGCCTGGACCGACATCGGGTCGGTGGACGGCACCCCCTACGGCGTCTACCTCAAGGTCGCCAACAAGTCCCTGGTCTGGTACAACGACCCCCTCTTCGCCGAGACCGGCGCCGCGCCGCCCGAGACCTGGGAGGACTTCGTCGAACTCTCGGAGAACCTCTCCGACGTCGGCGTCGACCCGCTGTCCGTCGCCGGAGCCGACGGCTGGGTCCTCACCGACTGGTTCGAGAACGTCTACCTCCAGACCGCGGGCCCGCAGATGTACGACCAGCTCGCCGCGCACGAGATCCCGTGGACCGACCCCAGCGTCGAGGTCGCCCTGGAGACCCTCGCCGAGATCTGGGGACAGGAGCGGCTGCTCGCGGGCGGCACCGACGGCACCCTGCAGACCGACTTCCCGACCTCCGTGGTCACCGTGTTCAGCGACGACCCCGAGGCCGCCATGGTCGTGGGCGCCGACTTCATCGGCGGGGTCGTCGCCGACAGCACGAACTCCGCCGTCGGCGACGACGCGCGCGTGTTCTCCTTCCCCTACGTCGCGGGGGAGGAGGGCGCCGTGGTCGTGGCCGGTGACGCCGCCGTCGCGATGAACGACGACGAGGCCACCATGGAGCTCCTGCGCTTCCTCGCCGGTCCCGAAGCCGCGGGGGAGTGGGCGGCCCTCGGCGGGTTCCTCTCGCCCAACCGCCACCTGACCGCCGACGACTACGCCGACCCGCTCACCGGTCAGGTCGCCGAGCAGATCGTGACCGCGGGCGACAGCGTCCGCTTCGACCTGTCCGACCTCCAGCCCGCCGCGTTCGGCGCGACCGTCGGCGACGGAATGTGGCAGACCCTCCAGGACTTCATGGCCGACCCCTCCGACGTCGAGGGAACCATGGAGCGCCTGGAGTCCGAGGCCGCCCAGGCCCACGGCGAGTGACGCCCGGCACCGAGAGAGACCACACATGACCACGGCTGACCAGACGCCCCCCGCCGGTGCCACCGACACCGGCGGGGGGGG